>CAXRGW010000051.1:0-32429 GCA_964230255.1 Alteromonas sp. | reverse complement strand
GGCGCTACACCGCTACCTTCAACAATCCAGCGTCCATCCATCGCGAACACAGGATACTCTGCAACCCGTGATATGCCATTATCGACAACGCGATTTCGCCCTGATAGCCATACACCTGCTCCAGCGGTTTGCTTACCTATGACAGTACCCAGGTCGAGTGCTTTAATACCAGCGGTGAACGTTTCACCATCCGAGTAGGTAAATTCATCAGCTAACACAACTAGATGGCCACGGAAGGTTTGTTGCATATTGGTCGCCGGTTCTCCGTTTGGTGTTTGCCAAAACATCCATGCGCGTTTAAGTAACTTCTCTAAAATCCACGCATCGACGTTACCTCCGCGGTTGCGACGCACATCAATGATCAACCCAGATTTCTTATATTGCGCATAAAATTCACGCGCGAAATTGGCGACATCTCGTCCACCCATAGCATATAAATGAAGATAACCGATATCATTGTCTGCACCGGCGACTTTGGCACTGTTATGCTGAACCCAGTCGTTGTAGCGCAACATGAAATCTGTGCTAGCACTCACCGGTTTTACTACAGTCTGATGAGTGTTACCGGCTCGAGAAATATTCAGTAGGACTTGTTGGCTTACCTGATTTCTCAGACTTTGTGCTAAGCCTGCCGTGTTCTTTACCGGTAAACCGTTAATGTGTGTGATGATGTCGCCGACCGCGACGTCCACACCTGGTCTACGAAGAGGAGATGCATTTGTTGGTAGCTCCAGATCATGGCGATAGATATGCGTGACTACAACACCGTTTTCTGCGTCTGCAAAGGTACCGCCTAAACTTGCTGCCTTAGGTTTGTCAGGATCATCAGGGGTGTCGCCGCCTCGCACCTGTGAGTGCAAAGCATTTAGCTCCCCCATCATTTGTTCAAAGATATCGTTGAGTTCATGGCGGTCTGTTAGGCGTGCTAATAACGGTGCGTATTTAGCATTGACTTGCTGCCAATCTAAGCCGCGCATGTTGGCATCAAACAAAGAGTCGCGATGCATTAGCCAAGTATCTCGGAAAATTTGCTGCCATTCTTGCTGCGGCATTATTGCCAGCTTCCATTGCTTAGTTTGGACTTTGGCATTTTTTGTATCAGCCGGGAATTTTGCGCCGGCACTAACGATAAATTGATTGTTGTTATTATCCCCAGGTTTGCGCACGAATAATGTTTTACCTTCGCTGCCCAATTGATAGTCTGCGACATTATCAGTAAAGGTTTCGAGCCTAGTCTTGGGCTTAATTGCAATGGATTTTAACGCTGGCTTTTGATTCGGCTCTAGTATGCGGTCAACAACGTAAATAAAGCTATCGTTAACACTCAGCTGGGAGTAATTACCAGCCGCCACTGGTACTTGCCATAGTCGTTCGTTTAATCCAGACCAATCAACTGTGGCTTGGCTCGTAGCATCTTCCTCATCACTTCGGGCCTGCTTTTCATGGGCCTCACTCAGCTCTGTTGCTGCTTCAAATGGAAAGTGCGCTTCTGCATCAAGCGCTATCGCGTATATAAGGGTACGACGGTCAAATAGCGTCCCCATGTTTCTATCGCCCCATGGTGAAGATGGTGTAGCGTTAAATTCGCGGTTAGAAAGAAAGTACAGCCACTTACCGTCGGGACCAAAGGCCGGTGAAAATGACTCATACTTATCGCTAGTCAAAACAGCTGTGCGTTTTTCGGTCAGTGAGTAAAGTAAAATACTGGGTCGTTCGGATGTACGGCAGTTATGTGTGATCGCCAGCATTTGGCTATCGGCCGCCCAAGTTAGGCTCGCAATTTCAGAAATCCCGATGTTGTTGTCCAAAATACTGCTATTTTCACCTGTCACTAAATTTAATAACCACAGATTGCCTTGCTTGTCGTCATGGGCAATGTACTTGCCATCTGGAGACGGATAAATATTCCAACGAAACCCTGCAGCATCATTAGTTAATCGAGTTGCCTCGGCTGAACCGTCAGCCGCGTATTGCCAAATCTCCATTTCTCCACTGGCGTCATTGAGCGCGTATACCCACTTACCATCGCTACTCAGTATAGCTTGGCGCGTGCGCGAGGCAGGGTCGGTTGCAACTTCAACTAAGCGTTGTGAATCTGTACTGGCGACTGCGACCCGGCCGCGAGCAGTAATTGTGACTTTCTTCTCAGTACTGGTATAGCGAGCAGAGTTAAGGTATTTGAGCGGTTCATTGACCCAGTTCTCGCGTAGTTCAGGAAAGTCAGACACTAACTGAATGGCGACAGTTAAAACATTGTTGGTGGCAAGATCGAGAATTTTTAAATCGGCACCGTGTTGGAAAATAATCCGGCCATTATTGAGCATTGCATCGCGCACAGCCCATTCTGCGAACTGAGTGATTTGTTGTTGATCACTACCGTCGGTAGACATCGACCAGATGTTATCCATACCACTCTGATTACTGACGAAAAATAGCGTGTTGTCAGTCACCATAGGCTCACGTACCGAGCCTGAATGAGCTGCTGTTAGCTGCACGGCCTCCCGGTTTTGGTTCAAGCGAAAACGCCAAATTTCCCCAGTTGCGCCACCTTTGTATTGATGCGCATTGTCAGTCGAAATTTGTAGGCCAAACTGGGTAAAATACAGTGCGTTGCCATTGCGATTGATGCGCCCCTCGACAGCGTCGGAAAGCGGAATTGTGCGCGTGTTTAGTGAATCGGGTTCGACGACTTTCAATACCCAACTACCGGCTGGGCCAACACGACTGTTGGTCGCATAGACTATTCCGTCAGTGTGCCATTGATGCAGTTTTACATTGCTGTTCTCAAAACTGACTCGCTCAGCCAAACCTCCAGATATCGGCATAACATAAATTTCGGTAGTGCCCGAATAGTTCGCGGCGAAAGCTATCATAGTGCCGTCAGGCGAGACAACTGCACTGTGTTCTTCTGCTGGATGGGTGGTCAAGCGCATAGCCGCAGGGTTGTCCAACGACACACGCCAGATATCTCCCTCTGCGGTAAACACCACCGTATTGTCATGTAGGCTAGGCTGTCGGTAGTAACCTGGCGCAGCTAAAGCTGAACCCGCCAACAGAAACGTTAAGAGCACATACAATCGAGTCGTCATATATTCTTACCTTATACCTTTTGAATCCTTTATTTGTCGGGCCATACTATGGCGAAAATAGCACTAGAAGTGTAGTCACTTTCAGACAGAGTGCAGATTGCTGAGATAGTTCTAATTGAGTATCGCTGGCGTAAGTCGCCGAATTTGGTCTTCTGCGAATTGATGGCACGCAATTAGTGGCTGAAAGTGGCCAACCGGTTTCGCTTGCTGGTCCTAGCTTGTTTTGGAGTAATGATGGTTGGGAAGGCGAGGCATTTTACAATGCTCGAGTAGTCGCTACAGTGGCGCAAGATTGGCGAGCTAGCGTGATTAGAGCTGCCATAGGTGTAGACAACAATGGCAGTTACATCGAATCGCCTAACATTATTTATGAAGTCTACAACGAGCCTTTAAGCAACACTGATTGGGATTCGGTCATCAAGCCCTATGCAGAAAGCGTAATCGCAGCTATTCGTAATATTGCCTATGCATTGCATTTTTATGCGCGAAGTATTCCGCGCGGAAACAGCACCTTAAGAAAATGCGATTACTGCAAGGCGATATAGTCAATGGCGAATTCTTCGCCTTGCGCCTTTTCAGTTAGGAAAAAGTCTACTCGAGCGACTTCGCTTAGATTAAGCAGACGACTCTTAGGCGCAGCCTCTATGTCAGCCAATGGTATGAATAGTTCGTTGGTGCCCGGCAACAACGTAAAACTACCATTGTAACGTTCATCGTAATGATGAAGCCCTTGTTCGTGCATGCGATCAGTGACCTTTACGGTTATCGCAAGGGGAGTAGTTTGAAAGTTTTTTAACTTGACGACTAGGTGGTCATGGCGGCGCCAATTCATGGGGAAATCTCTGAAAAACACACCTGAATAATGTCGATTTGGTGTTGTAAACACTCTGAGCTGCCCTGGTTCATAGGTAATTCGCGCATAATTAGCCTTCCAGCTCGACGCTTCAAACTCATAGTTGAAGTCAGCCATTACCGGGGCGCTTACTTGAAAGAAGACTTGTAAAATAATCAAATTAATAAGTACAAAACGCTCGTATAAGAAGCCTAAGACAAAGAGAATAAATAGCGTACTTGTAATGCGTTTATCTTGTGAGGTCTTAGCATATAGGCGGCATCGCAATGTGATTGCCAGACCAATACCTATGAAGTTACGTAAAATATCTTCCCATTGAAAAGCGCGACCAACGATATCTTGAATACCTTCTATGGCAACGCTAGCCAATGCAGCAATGATGAGCAGAAAGATAGAACGCCTTAACAGGTGGCCGGAAATTAATGGAAATAGAACCCAACCAACGACGAAGAATATGCCTATATGGGCGCCATCAGACAACTCATTGATGAAGGGCGAGCCTAAACTTTGAAGACGCACAAAGAACAGTGGCAAAAAACACAACGCCACTAAACCATAGCGGATTAGCTTGGCTTTTCGTGATTGGCTCCTAAAGGCGTTAAGCACCATACGTCTGCTCGGCTGGGGTTACTGTACACGAATGTCTCATTTTTACCTTTTTGGATGCAAGTCCAAGATGTTCTAATTTATCGATGAAACGGTAATTTTTGTGGTGCTGCTACGACCGAGATTGTCACTTACATACAATTCATATTCACCGGGTGTGGCGTGCCATATCAACGGTGTTGGCGAACTAGAAAGAGGTGCGGATTCACCGATATACTGCTGATTAGCGAACCAAAATAATTTCTGTGCATCGGCGTCTGTACTCGCTTCTAGGGCAATAGGTACTGCGGATTGTTGACTATCGCGCACTACATATTCGATGTGTTGATCCGGAGACTGGATGATCGGCGCTTGACCATCCACGGCAGCAAAGTTTATCTGACATTCTGGACTGAATTCTGGCGGTTGTTTGATATAGATTCCAGCTTGTTGAAACAAGCTAGTCATATCTGAAGGCCAGAATGCGTAGGCGACTTGTTTAGTTCCAGCGGTCTGTGGCTCGCATGCTCGCAGTCCTGAATTTACATCAACAGTGACAAAGCGATAGATTTCACTAGACTGGATTGGAGATACACCGGGAATAAACCAAGATTGGGCCTTTTCAGGGCATGCTGATGTGTATAAATCGCCACTAGGTCGGCATACATCTACGCGTTTTAAGTTGAGCTCTTGGGCCTTCGCAAGGTTATTTGTCGACGGCTTAAAACGACTGGTTTGTTGAACCACGTCGAGCATTTCAAACAGCAACGGCCCAGCGGCCCTTGTTCCGACAAAAGCAGGATTCCCTTGACCGTTAAAGTTGCCTATCCATACTGCCATTGTGTAATTGCCAGAAACCCCAACCGCCCAAGCATCGCGAAATGCCCATGAAGTACCAGTTTTCCAGGCGACTGGGTGTGTTTGTATGCCGAGGTTTTGGTAAGATTTGCTGTAATTGCGTCTCGGATCAGGGGTTTTCTGAAGCATATCGACCAGTAAAAACGCTGCTTCAGCCGACAACAATTGTTGTGCACTTGGGTCCTCTGTAAGTTCACCAATGCTAACCTTTTGGTGTAGGCCATTATTATTCAGCATCGCATATAACTGGACGAGTTCTAGCATCGATACTTCACCACCGCCAAGCGCTAACGCAAGCCCATAGTGACTTTCATCACGTAACTGCTCAATCCCAGCACGTTTAAGCATTTGGTAAAAGGTCAGCGTGGATCGTTGTTCAGCGACATCATTAAGGTCCGCCTGTAGTGCAACCGCAGGCACATTGCGGCTGGCAATGAGCGCTTCTTGAGCCGCAATCGGTCCTTTAAAACCACCACCAAAATTTTCAGGTGTAAACCCGCCAAAGCGTCGAGGTAAGTCCTTTAAGATTGTTGCCGGATGAATGATACCTGCATCTAATGCTAGGCCATAAACAAAGGGCTTGAGCGTTGAGCCAGGCGAGCGCTTGGCTAGCGGACCATTAACTTGGCCCTGGATTTCAGCATTAAAAAAATCTGCTGAGCCAAGCATAGCTTCGACTTGCATAGTGTCTGTATTGACCAAAAGTGCTGATGCATTGGCAAAACCCTGACTCTGGCGTTTGTTTACGTAATCACTGAGGATCTCTTGGAGTCGTCTTTGTAACGGAATGTCCAGCGATGTATCGAGGGTTCCATGCTCAAATTGCGAGCGCTGCGAGAGAGCGTAGTCAACGAAGTGCGGTGCGGCAAACGGGAGCTTTGATACGCTGCGAACTTGAAGTGGCATATCGAGCGTCGTTAAGTGTGAGTCACTGCTATCTTGATGTAGGCGCCAACGCGCAAACAGGTGCTCTCGAGCTGTACGCAATGCTTCAAACCCCTGCGCTGTAGCAGGGTTTCGCTTATTTGGATTCTGTGGAATTACCGCAAGGGTTAAGGCTTCTGTAATGCTCAGCTGGTGTGCAGGCTTATTAAAATAAATTAAGCTTGCCGCGCCTACTCCCTCGATATTGCCGCCATAGGAAGCAAGATTAAAATACGCCTCGAGGATCTCTTCTTTGCTGTAATGCCTAGTCAATTGGATAGCTCGGGCTATTTGCTCTAATTTGCCGACTAACGTGTGCGTACTGATTTGCCAGCGCAAACGAGCGACTTGCATCACTATTGTTGAGGCACCTATGCGTCGTTCGCGAATGATATAGGTTTGCCAAAAAGCTCGCAGCAACGCTGGGAAATCAACGCCCGGATGCGAATAAAAATTTTGATCTTCATACAAGATAGTTGCTTGCTGCATAGATGCCGGTATTTGGGTTAATGCGGTAGCCAAGCGATAACGTTGATCTTTGGCTAGTGTTAAGCGCAATAGCTCGCCATTGCGATCAAATACGGCTGTTGAGAAGTTTATGTGACGGATTAACTCTGGTTTGGGCAGACAGATATAAGTCGCTACACTGGCAAAGACGAGCAGAGCTATTGCGATAGCGATAAACCGGCTCAACGGGTACTTTGCAGAAAACGACGGCATAGTGTGCGCTCAATCGGTATTCAAAACAGTGAAGGTAGCCGTAGCTGACGTACCTGAAACGCTTAGATCATACATAGATTCAGCTTGGCTCTGCGGCACCACAAAGGTCCCCGCTGCTGTTGCTTGGACGCGGTAACGGATTTCAGCCACTCGCCTAGTAATGGAGCCGTAATAGATGATTCGGTCGTCACGTATATCGATAAAGTCTGAATTCCACGGTCCGGATTGTCTTGCTACAGAGTCGCGTAATACTTCAAATCCACCAGGTAATAAATCGACAATGGCGACGTTGTTTATAAGGTCTTGTTCTGTGGCACGCATGCGAATGCGTACGGTAAGCTCATCGCCGACTATAGCTTGATCAACAATCTCTCCGCTGGTATTCAGGAAGTCGCGTTGAATTTCAATCCCGGAAATATTGGCGCTGGTCGGTTGCTGCCAATGGTCGTGCGCTGGAAATCCTGCTTGAACATCAACAAAATAAAGAGGTTGCTGCTCGAATGTTGGCAATGCTGCGCTTAATACACTTGCATTGTTGGCATAATCCACGCGAGCAAATGGAGTGAACCTTGGTGCGATGGTCGATCGCTTTCCTTCGACCTCCTGTGCAAAACGAATACTTTGATCGATGGTTCTTATTTGTTCGTCACCTAATTGCTGATGAATGGCGCCCAGAGCAAGCATGCTATAAGCCGCTGAAATGGTATTGTAATAGCCCCGATAAATTGCGGTTGTAACAGATTCAATAGCCTTTGGAGCAATTGTCGGCAGTTCATTTTCAAAGTGTTTAGCGACCAGGTACAAATATTGGGCATCAAGGGCTAGACCATGCATTTGGCCACCGATTGCTTGCGCCACTAGCTGGTCAGAATCATTCAATCGATAGCCGGTCAACAATCGTTCGGCCAATTCTTGTTGTTGCAACAAGGCAAAGCTTGCGGCCATGAAAGTACTCGTTAGGTCGGCTTGCCACCGCGAAGCAAAGTGTTGTTCTAAGCGCGCTTGCAGGTCGACTAATAAGTTAGTTGTTACCGTTCCGCTGCGCGTCAGTAAGTAAATTGCATGGGCCTGCATGCGCATATTAACGAGTCTATGTTGATTGCTTCCTTCGATAGTTTTGCGTTGCAGACTCTGTGCTTGTCCTTCAATGTAATTGAGAGCACTGTTTAGCATATTAGTTGGCACGGCAAAGCTAAGTGCCTTGGCATCGAGCAAAAATTGCGTAACGTAAATAGTTACCGCGAAGTCATCATTTCTTGCGCCTGCCCAGTAAGAAAAACCTCCCTGATAACTTTGACGTTGACGCAATGCCTTTATCACAGCATCAAAGTGTTGCTCAACGGTACTGTTATCTGGTGCGAATTCTCTTAAGCTTGCTAGTCCCACCAAAGGGAAAACTTGACTGACAATTTGCTCAGTGCAGCCATGTGGAAACGCTGCCAAATAATCACTAAGGCCTGCTCCAATAACAATAGGGCTGACGGATGCGTTGAGCTGGCGAGAGGAGTACTCGGGGTACAATAATGCTGTTACGTTACGATTGAGTTCACCTTCCGCTGCTACGCCAGACTCGATAGTGACCTTGAATGGCGATGCAGGCCTAACACTTAAATGAGCTTGACGTGATGCTAGCCACGTTTTACCTGCATTATCAGTCAGGTCGGCTGAAAAGCGTAAAGTAGCGTCACCCAACGTATTGGTCGCCTTGAGTTTAAATGTGATACTGCGCTCAGCACCTTCAGAGATTTTTATTGATTGGGCAGTTTCTCCGACCACTGTTACATGCTCACTGGTTGTTAGGCGCACAGTTACCGGGGCATGTGCAGGAGAGTCTTCGACTAAATTGATCAGTCCCAGAGTGACCTCAAACTCGTCGCCCGGTGCGACTTGATTAAGTACATTTGGTGTTAATACAAATGGCCCGCGCACTACGTTGCGCGTCTGCGCAGTACCAATGGCTTGATCGTTAACAGCCACTGCCATAACTTGCAAACCGCCAGCAAAATCGTTGGGCACATTAAACTCCACGGAATTTTGCCCTGATTGGGCGTCAATAATCCCCGACCAAAAGACGACCGGAGCTTGAACAGTGCGCGCAAACGGGTTTTCGGTGCGACGTAACCTTGAACCCGTGACTTGAATAGAATCTTCAAGGCGTTCAACATCACCACCGGCAGCGCTAAGGGCTTGTAAAACTTTAAAGTCTGGGAGAAGCAAATCCATAATTTGGATAGTGCGGACTGATAGTGCTTGCTTGCGCAGGAAGCGGTCAAGTGGTGCGGGTAATCGATAGTTGGCAACCTGCAGAATGCCCATATCAACCGCATAAACAACGAGTTTAGCCGGTTGTTCAAGATTTACGTTGATTTGCATCGGTTGACCTGGTTGCGCAATCTTGGGAACGTCTATCGCCACCTTGATACTTCGCTTCGAACGATCAATGAAAAAGGGTTTAACAGCGTAACTTAGTGGGCTGGTATAGACTTCTGGAGATTCCACATCGCGAATAAATGCGACATTTACATAGGCATTACCTTCAATGTCTGCCGGGATCTGTATTTGCTGCACTGAGCTCAAGGTTGCAGCCGTAAACCATTTAAAGGCGTGAATTTCATCGCTTTCAATAGAGATTAGGCCGCTACCTAAATAAGGCACCTGAATACTAAGTTCAATGGTATCACCAGCTTGGTAATCACTGCGATCTAGATTGAGGGTTAACTCTGCTGTTTTATCAATATTACCGCTATCGTTGGTATTACCTACAACAGTGTATTCAACCGCAGTTGCGATTCGCCCATTAGCATCGCTAAATTCAATGATATAGGTTCCAGGCACTGAGGTTTCGAGAGGATAGTTCTGAGCACCCGTCGCCAGATTCATTGCAGATTCATTGAGTACTTCGCGTTGTTCTATGGTTTCGTATTGATAACGCCCGTTATATTGTTTTACTAAGGTCGACACATTTTGTTTTTGACTTAATCGAACGGTCAAATCGGCAACGGGAATGCTGCTAAGTTCGTTATTGACTGCCAGAAGAGTTAACTGACGTTCACTCCCTTTTGGAATGTAATTCAAATCACCGTTGGCTTTGTGTCCAAGTAAATACTCCCAAGGTGAATACCAAAATGTTTCGGTAGCAAACACTGATCGTCCACCTGAGGGTTCAAACCCTTCAGTTGTTACTCTAGCCAAGTAGGTTCCCGCAGGGTATTGACTCAGGTCTATTTCATAAGTGCTTCGGCCAGTAGCGTCAGTGACTTGTTCTGGGAGATTGAATGTGACTGACTCGAGATTATCGTCTCCCGTCAGTGAAGCCACTTGATGATTGAATATGAACCCCTCGAATTGGTTGAACTTATAGTCTGTGGGATATAATGCAACCTGGCCGCGGACTCGTCTGTTTTGTGCGGGAACACCAAATAGGTTAACTAAATCAACGTGCGTGTCGAGTTTACTCTGCGCAACCCAACCTTGTTCAGGAATCGCGTCAATAGTGGTGTGATTCGAGAGAGTGTCCGGTTGAAATGCTTCAACGGAAAAGTAAACATAACCAATGTCTCTGGAGCGCGATCGACCATCATCAGTATCTCGCACTAAATACAGCGTCGCTGTGTACTCGCCAGTGGTGAAATTAGTTCCAGTAATAAACTGATAGTCAAAAAAACCGCCTTCCGGCAGCGCAAAAGTATGGCTTGCAACTTCATTGTATTGGGGATCTCGAACCACCAGTTCCAACGGGTAGGCACCACTCTTGGCAAAGCTAAGCGACTTAACTATGCCTGCTAGATTAGCTGTTTCACCAGGGCGATAGATACCGCGGTCGGTAAACAAGAAACCGTTCACGGCATCCTTGTCTCTGTCATAGTTGTACTCGCCGCCTACGTCAAACCGCGAGAAGTTAATTTGGCGGCTATAGCGGTCGAAGGGTATAAAAGACACATCATCCTGATGCGATATAACATAAACAGTGGGTGTTTTCTCACGCTCGTAACCTTGGGTTGAAGGGAACGCTGCGTAACCGTTACGGTTTGTTTTTTTGCTAAATAGCACGGTACCGTTTTTGGCAATCAACTCAACGGTAGCATCGCCTTGTGGTTTTCCCGAAGAAAGCTGCTGAACAAATACATGGTGCTGGTTGTTATTGTCTGTTTTTACCAATACCCCCATATCTGTGATCATTATTAACCGCTGATCACTGATACCGTTGATTTGACGTTTTCTTGATTTATCCCAGCCGACGATTTCTACGAAAAACAGTCCGAGATTTTGCGGTGACTGGCGCATCAACTCTTGCAATGAAATAGATGCGAAATCAGCTTCTTTAATATGCTCTGTTTGTTGGCCTACCGGCAGAATCTGCTGTTCAAATTCCGCTAGGTTTTCGGCACTAAAGTCCCAGCCGGTAAAATCAGGGTTGCTAATATCCCCTTGGGTTTGTGACACCAAGTGAAATAACGCGTTGTCTTGAACCCGTCCAATTCTTACTTTCACATGGTTCAACCCACGTGTCACAAAAGGTAGGCGTTGTTCCGAATTAGTCGTTAATATTGAGCCATCACCCATGATGGTGATTTCTTGCGGATAATCTGGCGCGCTTAATACCTTGTCATATGGTGTTCTTTGAACAAACCCTTTGATCGATGATAGTCCGCTTTTTACCCGCACATACAGTTGCCGGTTCGAGCCTGTGTCAAAGCGTAGTTGGAAATCTCGGCTACTGGGATCTGCGGTTGGCATCAATACAAAATCTAACGGCGGTATTTGCGCAAGAACTTGTGGGGTTACTTCTCGTGGTGAGCGCCAATACCTTCTGCCATTAGGCTGGTCTGCGGCGGGTAAAACGTATAATTCTAATTTGTCGAGTAAAGTAGTGCGTGAAATTGCATCAGTGAAACTCAACATCATAAACTGTTCGGGCGTGTTTTCTTCATTGCGCAAAATCGTGGTGTATGCTTCGTCAACCTTTAAGAAACTATATTTGTCAGGTATAACCGCTCTTTCGATGATGCTGTCAGGCAATGCTTTACCACCTATCGCACTCGTTACCCCAGCTCGCAATTGTGCCTGAATCACTCTAGGTTGCTCTGGCAATGCGTTAATGGATATTACAGCTGTGGCTGAATATTGATTTTCGCTAAAAGCAAACTCAACCGCCGTTGGTTCTGAAAATTCACCGTTGCCTGCTTGATAGCCAGCGCGAAATGCTTGTGCGAAATTCGCAGTGTCAACAGGGTGAGAAAACTGATATTCAAAAAATGCTTGTCCTAGCCCTTGCTCTGGAGTCAGTTCAAAACCACTATTACTGATTTCCGCCACAAAAGGCGAAATCTGAAAGCTATAGTCAAGCGTCTCAAACTTGAGCCCATCACTAAAGATTTCTTTGGCAAATTGCAGACGGTATGTTTCACCGGGTAACCAATCCGTTAAGGGCTTAAACGCGAGTGTTCTATCGTCATACCAGTGCCACTCACCTTCGATAAATGGGTCAATGCTGATTCCAGCGGTTATCACCGAATCCACGGCGCTGAGGGGCGCCACTGATGGAAGCTCTGCATGTTGCGAGCGGTGCCCCGAAATTTCATCCTGCCGTTGGTTATATACAAATTCAACGAACAAGGGATTAGGGTCTGATTCTAATTCAAATTCGTACTCTGTTAGTGCCGGGGGAGATTGTATTTCAGCGATAATTAGCTGAGGTTTTGGCATGTTTTGATAGTGTCGAATGCCCATAAATGCTCCATAAACAAGGGCTGCGCAAGTAAGCAAGAGCATTGTAAAGGAGCCCGGTTTTAGCATTCGCATTTGGTTCATTGCCACCAACCACGGCGGCATTGACCAACTGATGCGGCCAACGATCAAAGCGAGAAGTTTGAAGGGTAACATCAGCAATCGAGCTAAAATTTGCA
This sequence comes from Alteromonas sp., assembly GCA_964230255.1. Taxonomy (GTDB): domain Bacteria; phylum Pseudomonadota; class Gammaproteobacteria; order Enterobacterales; family Alteromonadaceae; genus Alteromonas_E. The sequence continues at coordinate 19,494 of CAXRGW010000051.1, read as the reverse complement.
TACTTATTCCTTTTTCATGGGGCGATTAAATCGGAACATAGTGTGTTGACCATCGAAATTATATGACGTTCAATGCGGCTAACATTCTTCAATGAAGTATTCGATGTATAAGCATAGGCAAAAAAGCAATCTTTGCCTTATGACGTCCAAATCATTGCTGAGTTTATTGCCGTAATGGTTGTAGCCCTAGTATTGGGCCTATGGGGAATGATTGGCTTAGACAGTTTATAATAGAGGCCACTCAAATCGAGTGGCCTATTACCGCGGGTGATTATTCCTATTGCCTAAAATGTTTACTATAAACACTGCGTTTGAGATTCGGTGAAGCAGTTGCGAAGCAGAGAACAAAGGAAATACGCTATGGTTATGCGTTTTATGGTTTTGATGCTCATCTTAATGAGTGGAGTTTATGCTAACCAACGAAATCAAATTCCCACCACAATAACCATTGCGATGTAACCCACTGCTTAAGAAGGCTAACGTTCAGGCCTACTCAATTCAGTGTTGCTCAAAACCTTGTTGGGCAGGTCACCATCGGTGAATGTATATCTATGTCCATGGGTGCTGTGTCGTAAAGCAATAGAAACCGATACCGCTAAAAAATTGTATATTGGCGTGTATCGAGAATCGGAATGGTTCCATCACGTTGATACCTTAGACGCTTTTCTACGACAAGTTTTACAACAGTAATCGTGTTTACGTGTTTCGCTGCAAACGCTTTTGTCATAGTCTATAACTAGAAGCAATGACCTTTTCAGGCACGATAGCTTATGGACGTTTACCAGTTGATGGATATTTCCGTCTCGCTCAGCAATCGATTAGACACACATTGGACTTTATTCATCACTGTCCACTTGGCGTTGATTGGCGGCATTATTTATGTGGACCGACCATTAAGAGGTTCTGAAAAAGTTGCGGCAATTCTTGTCTATACGGGATTCGCAGCGATCAACTATGCTATGATGCAAAATCAAATTACTTTTCTAAACAGCGTTAATTTAGATATCGGTGCCTTTGTCAGCCAAGACTGTTGTAAAGGTTTCGAAAGTATCGCGCATGTAGCAAGGATGAACGAATTTGGCAGTTTTAAAACGGCAATATGGAGTATCGCGTCTATTCATTTAGCCATGTATATATTGGTCGTTATCTCTATCCTCACTGATAAAGCTACAAAAAGAAGCGGCTAGTTGGGGCAATCTGCGGTGTAACATCACCTCGATAATAATGTCAGCTTCATTGCGATCACTCACTGAGATGTAGAGCTGTTGGCGACAGGCTCTATCATCGGCATCAAACGGCCACTTTTGATTCAGTGCTGAATGTTGCGAACGTTCGAAATAGACCTCTGTATTAACTATATCTAAGTGCAGCGATATAAATTTGGGACTGTAAGTTGACCTTACACGCTTGAAGAGCAAGCACCTTGTCGAAGCCACTGTGCTCAACTGTAAACATTTCGATTTGCGTCACATTTGTCTCGCACGCGTCCGACTGTGACATTGGCGTAGCACATCCTGTAATTAGCGTAACTAATAAAGAAAATACAACGCTGTTTGATTCGTGATTGCCTATTCACGAGGCTAAAAATGACGAGTAATCAGTACATGCCAACCAATAATCAAACTGCGACATACTTGGCGAGCGGAAACCAGTGGCTTAACAATCGATCACAACTCACAGCGGCATTGCACATACAATGCAGCGGACACTACAAAGCTATGGTTTGGAGCCGAATGCTTTGTTTGAAAGCGTTGGTTTAGCTAAACCTGAAACACTTACGAGCGAAGATTGGGTCGAAGCTGCAGCGCCAAGAACTGACGGACACAGATAGTTTTAATGTTTTCTTTGGCTGCCCTGTTGCTTATGGCTGTACTGAAAACCAACTAATTTCTCACGTTTTTTAAAAATAATGGACGAGTATGAAGCGCTTAGAATTTCGCAACAACGTAGTCGCAAACATCTGAAATATATTTTAAATAAAGCTAAGTCTTTACCTTACACCTTTATTGAAATTGAGAATCGTTCGCATTAATATCAATCAATTCCTATCTTTGCATACATATATACATTTGAGAATCCATGAAATCTCTGAAGCCAATCTTGGTAATCAGTGCGTTGGTCAACGGCGCCAACATTATCGCAGATGAGAACTACGATCATTTTCCGTCACTTGAATCGCCAAACCTCACTATTGCCTTATGTAATTTAGGGAGCTTTAACCAACAGTTAGCGGATATCACTAGCAAGCCAGAGCTCACGGCTACCGATATGGTTAAGATCCACGAACTGACCTACACCTTGGAAAACGCCATCGCTCGGATACGTGAGGAACTAACAGCAACTGCAGCAGATCTGGAGAAGGTTCATAAAGCGTCTGAGCGGTTAGACGGCAAAACGATCGCCACGACAGGGGAAAAATACCTTGCGACCACTAATCAGATCCTCCGTGGTGCTAGCTGCGATTAACTTATTTGACATCTTTCTCCGCGAATGAAAATAATTATCAATTGTATTTGCATTGTGGTTTTTTTGTTGTATAGTGAAGTGGCTTAGTAAGGTAAGCGATTGAGTGTCACTGGTCCTGGCTCAATCAAAAAAGGGGCAAGCCTACTCCAGATGGCTTGCCCTTTTTTTATGCCTATTCGATTACGATTAGCCCTTTAAATCGCGTATAAAAGCAGTATATACAGTTCTCAAATTATTTAGTTGATAATGGTTCTCATTTGCATTAGTGTCTTAGACAGCAAGGAGAAATTTATGCAAATACAATTTTTATGTCCTGCCCATGCGCAATGGCTAACCTCTCACCTTGAGTCAGCGGTAGCGCATTTTTTTACATGTTTAGACAGTGCGCAGTTGGCAGCAGAAACTGATAATCTTGAAGATCCGTTTTTATTCGCTGGAAACGCCTTAGACACTGCTTGGCTTATTTATCAAAACACTGCTGGAGTAGCAGCCGAGTGGCTAGAAAACATCGTTGAGGCAACCATAATGCTCGATGCAGTTACCACCGAAAAAAACCAACATCAACTGCGCGTTCAATATTTACTAGCTGCGATCAAGTTAGTACGTCATGAGTTAGCATCGTGTTCTCACTTTAATGAGCGCGCTAGCGATTACGAACACTTTTTACAGCAATTAACTCCGCGGGTTGAAAGACTGCGGGGATTCAGTAATCGAACTTCAGACTGGCATATTAAAGGTCAGTTCCCGGAGGTTAACGGTGAGTCACTCGAACGAGATTTTCTCCACTAAACCAATGCAACACGGTAAACAGCGAAAACTTTCACTTGGTGGTGCTTTACAAGAAGTGAAGAGCATTAAAATCGCTGTCTCAGAGCAAACACTTCTGCGTCTAATGCTCAATCAGCAGCTTTTCTTGTCTGAGCTAGACGCTTTTGATAGCCATAGCAGCCAAGCGGTAAAGTTACTTTTGCAAGAGTGTATTTGTAGTAAAAATGGGAGGTGTTAATTGTTGCTAAAAGTACTTGACATAAAAATGATAATGATTATTATTCGTATAAAGGTGGATGTGAAAAATTGAATTAGAGGTAATGGCGTGAAAGCTGGTATACACCCTGAATACCGCACAGTGGTATTCCACGATACAAGTATCGATGAATATTTTCTTATTGGTTCGACATTGAAAACGGACCGTACGATTGAGTGGAAAGACGGTAATACATATCCTTATTACACTGTTGAAACGTCGTCTGCATCTCACCCATTCTACACGGGTAAACAGCAAGTGATTCAATCTGAAGGTCGTATCGCGAACTTCAACCGTCGTTTCGGTCATCTTTCTAAGAAATAGAGTGTCCTATTGAAGTGGGCGGAAAGGCTGATTTTCTGCTCACTTCGTTTTCAACTTTCCCGCTCACGTAACTTCTTAAAAATCACATCTGTGCCGTTTTGCTCTCTGAGTATTGTCAGTTGGTTTCGTCGTTCTTGACTTCTTATCGCTTATGCTACTTTCAATATGTTAATAATAATTAGCACTGAAAAATTTTAATGACTCGCTATGGTGAATAACATCAATCTGCTATAACGAAATAGGACCGCATTATGACTAACTCAGACCATTTCCGATGCTTGGAATCGATGTACCAAGCGGCGCCGTTCAATAGCACTTTTAAACCAACGATGACGGTTGAAGAAGGTAAAGCGACTATCAGTATTGTCTTGTCTGAAAATTATCATCATTCGGCGGGTGGAGTGCATGGCTCTGTGTATTTTAAAATGCTCGATGATGCGGCATTCTTCGCCGCCAACTCACTTGAAACCGATGTGTTTGTGCTAACCACATCATTTACCACCGATATCACGCGACCGGTTGCCAGTGGGGTTATGCTATTTAATATTGTGTTGCTCTGCTCACAGGCCTATCTTTTGAGGATATCTAAGGCTGACCGACTAAATTCCGCAAACTGATACGTTACTACAACACACCCTAGTAACTTAAAATGGACTGCAAGATTTTGATATGACTCTTTACCCCCGTATTTTTCCGCGTTCTCGCGGTTTTGTTTGTGCGATGTGTATTGCACCTTTTGTTGTCGCTGAACCAACTCAGCAAACGCAAGCTCTAAATCCAGTAGCCAACGTCGCACAATACGTTAATTGCTTAGCGCAAAATAACGCCACGCTGGTAAGTGTTCACCGAGCTGGGCCAAAACCCGGTTTTCCCGAGAACGCGCTGGAATCGATGCAAGAAGCGATCAAATATGGACCGATGCTGCTTGAGGTGGATATTCGAGAAACTGCTGACGGACACCTAGTTTTAATGCATGACACAACTCTTGACCGTACCACAACTGGTTCGGGTGAATTAGGTGATTACACTTTGGCTGAACTCTCTGACATCCGCCTTGTGGACAATGACGGCAATGTCACTGAGTTTGCGATTCCAACACTGCAGCAAGCCTTAGCTTGGGTCGACGAGCGTGCGATTGTGCAGCTCGACTTAAAGCGTGGAATTGACTACGCCAAAGTGGTACAGGCGGTTATTGAAGCTGATGCGGTTGATTCAACATTGATCATTGCCTATCGGCTGGAAAACGTTTTAACCTCAGTTGCCATTGAACCGGGCTTGAGTTTTTCATACTCAATCAACGATAAAGATGATTTAGTTGAGCTAGAGCAGTCGGGTGTTTCCGCTAGGCAAATCGTTGCATGGACCGGCGTTGTTGATGGCCCAGACAAGACAGTATGGCCGCTGTTAGAAGCTCTGAATTTGCCATTTGCCGCAGGTGCATTTTGGCATTTGGAAAACGAGATGCTGCAGACGGGGGATATGCAGGCATACATCGCTCTTGCCGAAGCCGGTGTTGATGTAATTGGCTCAGACAACTATTGGATGGCTTATTCTACACTCGCTACTCAGCAGAATATCGGCACTGCAATAAAGGTTTGTGAGGGGCAGTAACTACCTGCACCTGCCCACAAGTTCTATATAAGCGTTGGCAAAGTCCTCTCCCATGCGCACATAACTTTCACTCAAGTAATACCACTTGTCTTGCGCACTGTATAGGTAGCAATCAGTTTGGGTCATGTAGGCTGCACAAATGCCTTGCTCGACAAACATTTCCTGAGCCAAATGCACCGTCTCTAAAGGCCGCTCTTAACAGGCTTATTATACGAGTCAAGTTATCGAAATAGGCGTGTGCTGAGGTGGCACTGGCATGTGCATCTGCTTCTCCTGGCATCCATATTCGATTGACCGGCGAGGAAGAATGTTAGGTAATCAGCAGCAAGACAGCTATTTGAAATCAATAAGGTAAACAGGCTAATAAGCGCTTTCTATTTCACTTGCAGGTTCCTTTTGAATTGAAACTATAAACTGGTGTGATCTGCTCAGACTAAATACCACCGACGAGGCAAAGTTTAAGGCCTTAAAAGAGGCGGGTGGAAATACCTTTCGTACGTGGAGCACACGGAATGCCGAGTGTCATCTAGCAATGGCTGAAAAATACGATTTAATGGTGCTTATGGGCATCAACTTACAAAAACAGCTGCATGGATTTGATTACAATGATGAGATGGCTGTTGAATAGCAGTTCGAATCAGTAAAGGAACAAATATTTGCCTATAAAGATCACCCTAACTTGTTGGGCTGGATTGTTGTGAATAAACCGAATTTATTGTATGACGAAAGCGGCGAATTAGCCGACGTACATCCTAAGGTTTATGACGAAATAAACCGAATAATTGAATTTATACACGAAGTCGATCCGCATCACCCTGTAACTTATAGTTTCGCCGGAACGCACAAGTCCCACATTCAAACAGCCATATCTCGCACACCGTCGGTCGATATTATTTCAGTGCAGATCTATGGTGAGTTAGATGACCTAGCGCAAGCTATTGAAGATATAGGCATCGATAAACCTTACATGGTGACTGAATTTGGCCCAACGGGTCATTGGGAGATGCCAGCTACGTTGTGGGGTCGGGAGATTGAAGAGCTAAGTGGTGTAAAAGCTGCGAGGTTAGCCGAGCGACTAGAAAATGCTTTTGCGACAAACCCCATGGGTCAAACTATTGGACACTTTGTATATTATTGGGGCCAAAAACAAGAACGTACGCCAACCTGGTATTGGATTTTTGACAAGGATGGCCGCGCAAATGCCAGGTTGAATGAAATGACCCGATTTTGGACGGGTAGTTACCCGAAACATCAAGCTGCCTTCTGTTCAGGAAATGATGGTCAACGGCAAGCCAGCCACATCGAGTCTTGTACTCAGTACCAAACAGCAGGTAAATATTGCAGTGGCTATTAATAATCCGAGTAACGCAGAATTGACACTGCATTGGGAAATTATGTATGAGGTGGTTGTTCGCAGTGTTGGCGGCGCAAGAGAGCATAAGCCTACGAAACTGCCAATCACAATTTTATCCCCACATAACATAGCCGCAGGTAATACCAATATTACCGCTGAAGCATCATTTCAAGCGCCGCCTGAAGCGGGGGAATATCGGGTATTTTTATATGTTTATGATAAGCTCGATAGAGTGGGAAATGCTAACTATCTATTTTTTGTAAAGGCCAAAGGGGTCACCCAAAGATAAACCTAGTCTTGACTTTCCTGTTTAACGACCATCGTTACTAAAAATCTCACAACAGGTGAGAGCAGCACGATAGAGGGAAAGGCAACAATAAAGGCGAATTGCCAAGCTTTTAACCAAACAAAAAGAATGTCTTCTACCCAACCTAAATTGTAGAGTGTGATCACGAATGACATTAAACCTGACATCAACAACGCCATAAAAAAGGAAAAAGCATATTGCGCGAACTTGTTTGGGATCATGATAGTTCAACTATTTTGACAGATTTATAAATGGATAAGTCTGACTGCTCTCATCGAAACATTTAAGATACTTTTTAAAATCAACTGAGTGCCAATTTTCATCGATACTGGCAAGAACTTCTGAGACGTTTTGTTGACTTACTTTCTGCAATGGCGTTTGAATATAAGTCCCAATGCTCTCTTTAAAATCGATACCAGAAAAGTAATCATAGGCTAGCATTAAAGTCCATCCAGCCTCTTTAAAATGTCCTCCAAACACATAGTCTATATTACCTTTTTCGATTTCAAATAGTACTTCAGTTGCCCAATCGAAAGTGCCAATTCTAAGTTCTGCAGGAGGTATGTTTCTCTGCTCCATATAGTCCAGTACACCCAATGCTGAGTGCGAACCTACAGTCCAAATTACGTCAATATTGTCAAACAGATTAAATGCCCGTTCTGTTGCTGAAGTTGCATTTGAGCGGCTCCAGTCAGTATGAATTGGCGGCAATAGCTCGAACTCGAAGTCATCATGGGCGCGCTGTAAACCAGCAGTTCGGTTCAACGAAACTAGCGATCGATGTTCACCAGCGACAGCTAAAACTAGTGGATTTTGTTTACCATTGATTGTTAGTTCTCTGGCCAACATATAGCCACCGAGCTCATCATCCGGAGACATATGGCCTATCCAATTGTTAAATTTCTCTCTTGGATAGCCAATTTTATCCAGAACAGATTTGTTTAAACTTGAGTTGACCGAAAAAAACAGCAAATCATTGTTCTCGATGTACTCCAAAAACGCTTGCTCACCGTTGAGATAAAATATGCCTAGAATGATATCCGGCTTTTTGGTTGCCGAGATTTGTTCAGCGATAGCGTCAATGAAACGAAAACGACTGTCGTACTGATCATCGATTTGTAAGATATCAAGATCTATGTTCAAGCTTGCAGCAACGCGTTGCATATAACGCACTTGCATACTCCAGAACGGGTCGGTCAAATCACCCGGCGTGAAATAAAGTACATTTAAGTTTTGCGCTGCTTCACTACAGGTCTTTGCATTAGCCGTTGAAGCTAAACCAATCCATACGATATTGACAAGAAGAACAAGCATGCTAATACGCAACTAAACACACTCCTAATGCATTTTTTATCGGTTAACAGTAAAGCGACGGATGGCCATTTTGTTAGCCTAGTCGATACCTTGACTAATGCAACAACTGGTTTTGATACATTCAAAAAAATTTACGTACCTTTCGCAGGAATAACGTAAAAAGTCGACTATTGTGGCTTTTGATGGAATTGCGGAATCTATTTGTGGGGCTTCGGTAAAATCACCATAAAATATTGATTTTTTTAAAAATTACTTTATTTTGCAACTTCTTTTGGATGGTTAGAACTGTCGCCTTATTGAGCTTGGATCTCCTTTGTTTCAGATTACTGAAAGGCTTTAATCGAACCCGATGATTTGCGAATCGAATGTTGAGTATATCAGTTGGTTTGGCCGCCGAAGTATTTGAAGGATTGGTAACTGACTCACCAAAAAAGTTAATTGACACAATCAATTAACTAAGACTATTGGAGGTAACATGTTAGGCGAAAACCATTCATTACTTAATGATTGCCAAGAGTATAGTGAGAGCATCACTATGCTAACTAACGAAGACAAAAGCCTTTGCAACCAAGGCCAATCAGCACCACGAGTTAGACACTGAAATTCCTGAGCTAGAACGTTCTACTTCACCTATTGATGACACACAATGCACGAGAAAACAATCGTTATGTTCTGCCCTTAAAGACGAACTGTATTGCATGAAAAAGGCTGCAGTTTAAACATCTTTCACTGAGCAAGAGCATCTAATTCATTCAGGTGCTCTTTTCCGGCCTTTCCTCCTTCCTTGCGTTGGCTACTTGTTAATTAGCGTTCTGGCCGAACTTCGTTATTAATGTATTGTAAGCGCTTTCATTTTGTTTTAATTTAGGTTATAAAGCACTCCCGTTTATTAATTTGCGTAATTTAGGGCTGGAATTGCGTCAGAAACATATAGAGTGATTATCAATGAGCAAGACTTTGCACCTTCCGCAGCAATCCACCATGATGCAGCCGTCGTTTCTTTATGGTGTAGCTACCTCATCCTTTCAAATTGAGGGCGATGCGGAATCACGTTTACCCTGTATTTGGGATACTTTCTGTGCAACTCCCGGCAAGATAGCCGATAACAGCCATGGTTTAATCGCTTGTGACCACGTTAAACGTTTTAAAGACGATGTGAATTTACTCGTGGAACTGGGCATAGATGCCTACCGCTTTTCAATTTCGTGGCCGCGAGTAATGACTGAAGATGGCGAGTTAAACGAATCTGGTATCGCCTTTTACGAGCAACTAGTTGCGGCACTTCGCGAGCAAGGCATTAGTGCTTATGTCACGCTTTACCATTGGGATTTACCTCAGTATTTAGAAGATAAAGGCGGTTGGTTGAATCGCAAAACAGCGTTTGAGTTTGAAAACTATGCAGATAAAGTTGTGCAACGATTGGGTGACACTGTAGCCTCCTACGCTACGTTTAACGAACCATTTTGTGCGGCTTACTTAGGCCATGAAATTGGCGTGCATGCCCCAGGCCATATCGGCGTAAAGTCTGGGCGTACGGCTGCCCATCACATACTGTTGGCACACGGTTTGGGAATGCAAAAGATCCGTCAGCATACAGAGAATGCACAAGCCGGTATTGTGCTTAATTTCACTCCCTGCTACTCAACCAGCGATAGCGCAGCCGATGTGGCCGCAACGCAAGATGCCGATGAATACATCAATCAATGGTATATCAAACCATTGTTTGATGGCGCATACCCTGACGTTATCAATAAACTTCCACAGAGCGACCGGCCGCCTATTAAAGAGGGCGATTTCGCCATTATACAGCAGCCGCTAGACTTTCTTGGTATCAATTTTTATACCCGCTTAACCTATTCGGCTTCGACCAATCCAGATGAGCTGTATATTGAGCATCCTCACATGGAACCCAAAACTGACATTGGTTGGGAGATCCATCCAGAAGCACTGACTAAGTTATTGGTAGATTTAAATAAGCGCTATAAATTACCGCCGATATTTATCACTGAGAACGGTGCAGCGATGGCGGACAATATGGTCGACGGTGAAGTTATCGATCTGGACCGTATTGATTACTATCAAAAACACTTAAGTGCGGTAAATGACGCGATCGAGCAAGGTGTGTTAGTTAGTGGTTACTTTGCGTGGAGCTTGATGGATAACTTCGAATGGGCCGAAGGATATCTTAAACGCTTTGGTTTGATTCACGTTGATTACGCGACTCAAAAGCGGACTTTTAAGGCAAGTGCGCATGCCTACAGTACGTTGATAAAACAGCGCAAGAACAACAGCTAACGGCAAGGATAACAACATGCATTCGACACAACTAAAACTACAAGAAAAAGTGTCATACGCTTTAGGTGATGCAGCAGCAAACCTAGTGTGGCGTGGCGCATTGGCGTATTTGGCAGTCTTTTATACGGATACTTTTGGTATATCCGCTAGCGCTGCAGCATTGTTGTTCTTGGTAGTTCGTTTGTCTGATGGTATTACCGATATCATTATGGGCATGATTGCTGATAGAACTGACTCGCGCTGGGGTAAATTCCGTCCGTGGATATTTGTTTCAACGCCATTCCTTGGACTGTTCATGGTGCTGTGTTTTACCACACCAGATTGGACGACCGAAAATAAATTGATTTATGCTTATGTAACCTACATCGGATTAACTCTCGCCTATACGGTAAATAACGTACCTTATTCAGCGTTAATGGGCGTTATGACGAGCTCTGATGTTGAGCGAACATCACTATCGGGCTTCCGCTTTGCTGGCGCTTTTTTAGGCGGCCTGTTCGTAATGGGCTTCTTGCCGGATTTGGTGTCTTACTTCGGTCAAGGTGATGACGCTACCGGATATCAGTACAGTATGTATGTATTCGCTGCACTACTGATGTTTTTAATGTTAATTACTGTAGCCGGTACTAAAGAACGAGTGAAACCGACGACAACGACTGACGTTAGCCTTTCGCAAGAACTTACGGACTTAAGTAAACAACTGCCTTTTATCCTCATCCCACTTGCGGCAATAACTGCGTTCTTCTATTACCGCAACTGGCAGACGCTAGTATTCTTGGTAGCAGCTATCGCCTTCACAAGCGCAGCCGTGCGTCGCTTGCTAAGTCAGTCTGATGAAGGTCGTTCGCGGGCACAGCAAGACATGGTTGACTTAATCACCAATAAACCATGGCTAATTTTGCTCGCTCTGGGTTTCTTAACCATGATGTTTAATGGCATTAAATACGGTGTCGTCGCATACTACTTTAAGTACTATGTGGGTGATGAGTTACTCGCAGGTCAGTATTTTGTAGCATTGCTAATCGTATCGGTAATCGGCGCGCTGTGTACGGAATTTTTTGTAAAGCGCTGGGGTCGCAAACAAGTATTTATCTTTGCATTATTGGCCAGCGCAATACTCACGTCGTCGATGTACATAATAAGTGCAGGCAACATCACGTTAATTTTTGCTTTAGGCTGTAGCGCAGAATTTTTCGCGGCAATGATGCCAACATTATTCTTCTCAATGTTAGGTGACTCAGCGGATTACTCGGAATGGAGAACCGGTCGCCGTGCAACGGGTTTGGTGTACTCAGCTGGCACCTTTGTACAAAAAACCGGTGGTGGCTTCGCCGGTGCGTTAGTACTGGTGGTGTTAGCTTCATATGGTTATAACGGTATGGATCCGAGCACAATCGGACAAACCATTCCTGGCATGTTATTGCTAATGAGTGTGATCCCATCGGCATTTGCTGTAATCGGGGCTGCCGTGATGCTCGCTTATCCAATCAGCAACGAGATGCAAGCAACAATGACCGCTGAGTTAACAGCCCGACGTGAGGCTCAAGGTAATAGCTAGCGGCTGCGGCAACACTACAGCTGCTTTAACTGCGACCAACTCAAGCTAAACTTGTGCAAATACTTTTGCAATCTAGTGGAATCGTTGGGGCTGGACTTTTTAGTCCGGCTAACGTTGTACAACGCTCTGCCAGCCGAAGCCATACTGGCGTGCTGAGCACAGACATGCAAAACATAGTTCAACTGGTTTAGATCAAAGTCATCTATACTTTCGCATTGTTCTGCAGTGAGGAATTTGTGTATCTGGGCTTCACGCTCGTTAGTATAGGGCGCGGACCAAGTTGAAGTAAGTCGTTTGACCTCGCCCTGTACATCCGTCACGGTAATTCTTGAAGAATCTGCTAATGTACACAGGCGGGTGATTGCAGAGCTCAAATCTCTAAAATTACCGGTCCACAAAGCACTTGGCGACATGGCAAACTTTTCGAACGCAATTTTGGCCTCGCGATTAAACTGAATTCGCTGCCCGGACTTTCTCTCAAACAAGCTTATTTCATAATCGATGTTGGCAGGGATATCTTCTTTGCGATCTTTCAATGCTGGCAATTGATAAGTCCAAAGGTTAATCCTGGCCAATAAATCTTCTCTGAAGTGGCCGTGTTCGACTTCCGCTTTTAAGTCGCGATTAGTACCTGCAATCAGTTGGAAATCACTGTGTGCGGTATGGTCACTACGAAAACGACACTTTCAGCCAGCCAACTGCCAGATAATTTATCGGGGATCCGCAGTGCCTTTGAGGCTGCTGTGCCGCATGGTCGAACAGGTGGAAGAAAAGGGGCACGGGATAGAGGTGCATGGCATAACATTCCTGACGTAGTTGCCGCGGAATGGAAAAAATTAGAGGCGAGATTCGAACGGATCTGTGAAAAGCACCCAGCGATTAAAAAGAGTAATCACGTTAAGCACTTGGGTACGATGGGCACTGGAAATCACTTTCTAGAGTTGTGCTTAGATGAGAATGATGCCGTTTGGATCATGTTGCATTCAGGTAGTCGTGGAGTAGGTAACAGGATCGGTACTTATTTTATCGAGCTGGCGAAAAAAGAAATGCACCGTCATCAAATCAATCTACCGGATATGGATCTTGCGTATCTTGAAGAAGGTAGCGAATACTTTGATGATTATGTTGAAGCGGTTGAATGGGCACAGGATTTTGCGGCGAAAAATCGGGAAATTATGATGATCAATGCCATTGCTGCATTGCGTAAAGAGATACCTGTTGAGTTTTCTACGGCAGAGTTGGCGGTGAATTGTCACCATAATTACATTTCGAGAGAACGCCACTTTGGCAAGGATTGCTTCGTGACCAGAAAAGGCGCTGTACGCGCTGAAAAAGGTGAGATGGGGATCATTCCTGGAATCATGGGCGCTCGTTCGTTCATTGTGAGAGGGCTTGGTAACCCGGAGAGCTTTAATAGTTGTAGTCATGGTGCAGGACGCGTTATGTCTAGAACGAAAGCGAAGAAGGTCTACAGCGTAGAAGACCAAATTGAAGCGACTCAAGGCGTTGAATGCAGAAAGGATGCATCTGTTATTGATGAGATCCCGCATGCCTATAAGGACATTGAAAAAGTGATGGATGCACAGAAAGACTTAGTCGAAGTTGTATACACCCTGAAGCAAGTGGTGTGTGTTAAGGGGTAGAAAATGACATTTTTAGTGATAGACGGTGCGCAAGGAGAGGGCGGAGGGCAAGTGCTAAGGACAGCATTGTCTCTATCTGTTCTTACTCAAACACCAATTGAACTTATCAATATTCGGGCGAAACGCAGAAAGCCTGGCTTACTGCGTCAGCACTTAACATCGGTTCGCGCGGCTGCTGAAATCTGCGATGCCAAAATTGATAGTGTCGAAATGGGGGGCTACTAGCCTTAGGTTTTCACCGGGAAAAGTAAGACCAGGTGATTACCGTTTTTCTATTGGTACTGCTGGCAGTACGGTACTGGTTTGCCAAACCATTTTGCCGATACTAGGACTAGCTGATGGCCCTTCAATCGTTACATTTGAAGGGGGAACTCACAATGGTATGTCGCCGTCACTGTCGTTTTTAGAGCAGTCATTTTTGCCATTGTTGAAGCAGATGGGCATTACAACTGAAATTGACAAACGGTCACTGGGTTTTCACCCGGCTGGCGGTGGTCATTGGCAAATGGCTATCACGCCAACAGCCAAGTTGAAAAGTCTCGAGTTACTTGAATCGGTCAGCGAAGCTGCAAATATCGCTGATAATTGCCAAGTGCATGCATTGGTGAGTCGCTTGCCTGTCAGTATAGGTGAACGGGAAGTCGCAAAAGTCCAAGCGGTTTTGGGTTGGCAACAATCGCCAGCTACGGTGGAAGACGTTGAAACGCGGGGCCCGGGTAATAGTCTGCAGTTGATTATTAACAGTCAAACTCATACCAGCTTATTCGAGATGGTTGGTGAGCACGGCGTAACAGCTGAGCGTGTTGCGAAGCGGTGTGCGGGGCGCGTGCAAGCGTTTTTAAGCGCAGGCGCTGCGGTTGAAGAACACCTTGCTGATCAACTGTTACTGCCATTAGCATTGGCGGGCAGCGGTGCGTTTACAACCACTCAGCCAAGTTTACATTGCGAAACCAATATTGATGTTATTCAGCAATTCATTGATATTAATATCAAGGTGCAACAACTCGATACGTTGCGCTGGAAGATAACCCTCGGTTGATTGTTCAACCGAGTTTATTGCTGTTGTTGGCGTAGACTGTAGATTGCATAGTCCAAAGAAGAACGGGCATCAACACGTGAACTATAAGCTTCGATAAACAGCTTACCCACTACGATGCCTTGTTTATTGATAATTATTATACCCGGATAGGGCAAGCCGAAACGGTCATCGCCCTTTTGATACTCTGCATTCAAAATGCCTAAACTTTCAAATGACGCAGCGTTAATGTCTGCCAGAATCGGAATATCAATAGCGTGTTTATCAGCGAATGCGCGCTGTAATTCCGGCGTATCGTAAGTCATAGCTACCAACGCTAAACCCGCTTGTTCGAACGCCGTTTTGTGTTGTTGCAATTCAATCATCTGGCGCATGCAATACGGGCACCAGTCAAATGAGCGACTTGCGATCAGCACCTTACCAGTAACACCGCTGAACGCCTCAAGAGAACGAATCTCTTCGCCATTATACAAAGCGCGCAGCGGCGGCATGGCTTCGCCAATTTGCGGGCCTGGGTCAAAGTTATCATCGTCTTGAGTAACAAACATGTCACTCGTTACTATGCCGTAAACGAATAGTTTTATTGGCTCTCTAAAAATGCCTATAACGACAGCTACGGCAAGAATGGTGACTAGCACTTTGTTTCGGGTTTTCACAAGTTAGTCTCTTTTGGCGTTTGATTTACGCTTTGCGACATTCTGACTTTCGATTTTTAGTGGCTTGCCTTCTGGGCAGAAGTCGACCAAGAAGTCATTGATGCCCGCAAACAAATTTTCTTTGACCAAGCTGTAATGAACGTATTGGCCTTTTTTTTCTGACGTAATCAAATTGGCGTTTACCAATATGTTTAGATGCTTAGACAAAGATGGCTTGCTCATCTCAAATCTGTTCGCAATTTCCCCAGCGGTCAAACTAGCTTCAGATAGATAAGCCAATATTTTTCGTCTGACCGATGATGATAATGCTTGAAATACATTACTCATGAGTTATATATTTAGCTAAAAAGCTAATTAACTAAATTGGACATGGCTTTATAATAGCGAAGCAAAAAGGAAAACACTATGTCTGAAATGGAAAGGTCTAAAAATTATGGCCGCGTAAACAGCAGAAATCTCACTATCTTCATCTTCATTCTGATAGGTGTCACGTCAATATTCATTAGGCTCCTTTATTCTTATGAATTTGAGACATCAGCGCTTTTATATGTAGGAATACCATTTTTTGTGGCGATTGCCTTACTGTCTTTTCTTAAAAAGCCTGAGCACGGCACTCTTGGCTCTTACTACATATATGCTTCCAAATGGTCACTAGTGGTGATGCTTGGTACCTCAATAATATTGTTTGAGGGGTTTGTCTGTGTCGTCATTTTTATGCCGATTTATTTTTTTATTCTTTTTCTAATGTACCTATTTCACCTAGCTGTACGGCGTTTACATGAAAAAAAGAAGAGCACTTTACATGTGCATATTCTTCCAGTTTTGATAGCTGTGAGTGCTCTTGAAGGAGTTGTACCAACATTTGATTTTGAACGTGACTATTCCGTAAGTCGCGACATCATTATCGATGCCTCAGCTGCGGATATAAAAGCTCAACTTCAGCAACCTATGATGCTTGATGTAGATAGGAATTGGTTGCTTAGTCTTTTCCCCATGCCTACAGAAATTCAATCACAGAGCCTAAAAACTGGAGATGTGCACAACATTCATTTCGTGTATCACCGATGGTTTGTCACTAATACACACTCTGGAACAATGTCTCTCGAATTGACTGAAGTCTCGGAAAATTACATAAGAACAACATTTCTAGAAGATACGAGTTATATCAGTAATTACTTGGCGTTAAAGGGGACTGAAATTCAGTTTCTCAGTCTTGACCACGGCCAAACAAAGGTCTCACTGACAATACACTACAGACGATTTCTAGACCCAGTCTGGTATTTTGGACCACTGCAAGAATATGCGATTGGTAAAACCGCAGAGCTGCTTTTATCCGAATTATTTATTCCTGACGTCAAACTCGCGATTTAAACGAGGGGTGATTCATGTATAGCAATGAACGTATCGATAGCGATGAAAATGTAGATGCTCTCGAGGGCAAAATTGTTTTGGCACCTTTGAAAACAATGTGGATTAGTAGTGTCTTCCTGATTTCTGTTATTGGTGGCTGGTTCACATTTTCATGGCAAGCTCTGTTAGTTTTTGCAGTCACTACAGCTCTATCTCTGTGCTTGGGTCACTCACTGGGTATGCATAGGAAGTTGATCCACAAAAGTTACCAATGCCCTAAGTGGATGGAATATTTGTTTGTGCATTTAGGCGTTATTGTGGGCTTGGCCGGCCCCTTTGGAATGATCCGAACTCATGACATGCGAGATTGGGCCCAGCGACAACAACGCTGTCACAGCTTCTTTGCTCATAGACAACCTATGTTGGTTGATTTTTATTGGCAGTTGTTCTGCGATATTAAGTTGAGCCAGGCGCCCGACATTACCATTGAACCTGACATAGCCAATGACAGAGTCTATCAATT
The DNA here is from genome assembly GCA_964230255.1 of Alteromonas sp. Taxonomy (GTDB): domain Bacteria; phylum Pseudomonadota; class Gammaproteobacteria; order Enterobacterales; family Alteromonadaceae; genus Alteromonas_E. The sequence goes on along the minus strand of CAXRGW010000051.1, from coordinate 2,033 downwards.
GATGGAAAAAACATGGATTCTCCAACAAATTCCGTTAGCGCTAATGTTATTTTTGCTAGGTGGCACTTCATGGGTTATTTGGGGCATATTCGTTAGAGTTTCGGTGTCAGTGTTTGGGCATTGGTTGATCGGCTACCACGCCCATAATCAGGGGCACCAAGACTGGCGAGTGGATGGTGCATGTGTACAAGGGCACAATGTGCGATTTGCGGCAGTACTTACAATGGGCGAAAGCTACCACAATAATCACCATGCCTATCCTGGATCAGCTAAATTAGCATTGCATGACGGGCAAATTGACCTTGGCTGGTTAGTCTTGAAACTACTTGCTCGACTTGGACTAGTTTGGGATGTTGTCTTGCCCCAACATCTACCAGAAAGGCCAGAATTGCAAAGGATTAGAAATGATGACTATTTGGAAGAATGAGACATCAATATCGATTGCTCAACAAGGTGAAAGCTTCAGTAAAAGCACTTTTGCGAACTTCTAACATTATTTCGTTTGCACAAAAAAGGGCTACATCCCCGATCATGTTAACCCTTTGTGACAATTACTGATCGCTTTAACGTAACTAATTACTCTTCGTATAGGCGCCACCCGGTTTCAGAGCACACGTCAAATTCTGCATTTGTTACTACATCACCATCAGCAAAAACCGCTTTAAAATCATATAGGCAGTAGCCAGTACCATCATCGATATTGATTTCATATTCGTTTCCTGGGCGCAGCAAGTTGCCACTTAAGATATCCTCTTCCCAGTTGTCTGAATCGATATTAGAAGCATAAAATTCGACTAATGTTACGGAGGTATCGTTAGTGAGGATGATGCGGCGATCTTTTCCGTCGTTAGACTGCGCGGTGACTAGTGAAGTGAGTAGTAAAGCAGTGATAACGGCAAGGGGTTTTATGATGTTTTTCATTAGCTTGTCCTTTGTATTTCGTTCCTTGTTTAGTAAAACAAGATAGCGGTGTGTCGGCTTGATTAACATTCGCTACTATTTATCAACGTTGGATGAAAAGTGTACTTCACTCGAATCTATCTGCCAAGAATCGTCAATGTTTTGGGGGGAATCTTCTGAAACTGCTTTCAGCTTCTGAGTTATCCAACGTGTATATAATTCCCATGCCCATCGAGTTCTCCTTGGGTATTTAGAACTGTTTTATCGGTCCCCCACATTTAACACCATGACATTGATGAGATCTTCAATAAATTGGTGACAATGGAGATCTCCAAATGAAAGATAGTTACAGCGAAGAGCAAATTATCAAAGCCATCAAGCAGCTATTATCTTCGTAATTTAGGTCAGAAGTGCACATACCCTTGTTGAATAATTCTCGACATGGTGTTGCGAATTAGTCACTTGGGCCCCTTCCAACATAGTGTTACAACCAAAATTGATCTTTGAACACTCTCTACCAATCTAATTACTAGAAGCGGGAAATTGATAGCGTCATAACGTTAACAAAACTTTCATCGCCAGGATCAACCACCATTGAAAGTTTAAACGTCACTTGTTATCAATTCAAATCTAGAAGAAGGGTCAAAAATCTCAATGACTACTCCAGTTTCAGAGTTTAATCCCTAGTACCAAACATTAATTCGATCTCACAAGAGTGTTGGCGAACAAAATATTCGTTAATTTAGCAAGCACTGACTTTATGTTTTTCAAGGTATGTGAATCGATGAAAAGCCATAATGTTGTTAACTTTTCAGTTGATATCAGCCGAATGCAAAGATAATCAAACAATATAGTTGTTAATAAACATGCCTATTTTACAATTGACCTAATGACTCTAAAGTACGTGAAGCCGCCGTTAGGGCAATAGGTTTTCTAATTAAAAGGCCGGTAGACTGGGCATTCCTCAAGACTTCGTCATCACGATAACTTTATTCAATTAAACTCTCTCGACCAATACAGCCTAAGAAACCATGGAAAGATATAGAATCATCACTAAACTTTTTAGTGGGTTTGTACGTTAGCAAGTTTATGAAACTGCAAAGGCGGAGCAAAATTGTGAGAACTGCCGATAA
>CAXRGW010000050.1:0-5609 GCA_964230255.1 Alteromonas sp. | reverse complement strand
TAGCACTCCCTAATTGTGGATTTCGTATTTACTCTATAGATTTTAGCTATGCAGCACGCGCAAGACAACAAAGGTCCGTTTACCACAGATTATGTCCAAAATTACGATTGTTTATTTTTTGACCTATTTATCGAATCAAACCGTAAACAGTTTGTAAAAAAAATAAAATCTTTTTTTGGATGGGAGTCATACTATGTTAAGACACTATTACATCAGCGACGATTTAGATGATTTAAAAATGCTTGAAGAGCAACTTGCCAGTAATGGCTTTGTAACCCCGCAATTTCATGTTCTTACCGAACAAGATGCTGAATGCGAGAAGCGTCATTTGCACGCGATCGAACCGGTTTTGAAAAAAGACGTGGTTCATTCAACTCAGATTGGTGCAATAACGGGCGTTTTGGCAGCTGGGTTTATGTTAATGCTGTCTTGGCTAATGGGCTGGCATGAGTCTCAACTTGGTTGGATGCCAATGATTTTTATCGCAATCACAATTTTGGGTTTTTGTACTTGGGAAGGTGGTTTGATTGGCATTCAACTCCCGCATTATCAATTCAAACGTTTTCAGAAAACCCTGGAGGAAGGCCTGCATGTTTTTTTCGTTGACGTCGATCCAGAGCAAGAGCAGGCGTTGGAAACAATAGTCGCAACTCACCCGAGATTGAAACTGGCTGGTACAGACGAAGCAGCGCCAGCTTGGGTTGTCAAAGGCCAGGATAAAATTATGAAGGTAGCGCGTTCTATTTAGGGTTTGTACGGTTTAAATCCGTCATTCTCACGATTGTTCTAGGCCTCGTTGGCGTAGCCACGTATTTGCGCAAGGAGGACGGACATTACTCTCGGTTCTCGGCTTATAGGATGCCCAACGAGGTCCCGGACCAAGTCCGGGATCACGGTTGCTAATTCTTCTCTGACGCTGCCTAATACTCCCCTGCTATCCGTTCTCGAATCACCATCCCAGCCAACTCATAGGCTAACATCTGGATCTCACCGCGGCTTTTCTCGCTCTGACCATTAGTCGTGATTGCCACTGAAATATTGTGCTCTGGAACTAGCAACAGGAAAGAATCAGCGCCGAATGAGCGCCCACCGTGGTGAATAACATCAACCTGATTATCTTCATCTAAAATATGACGTGTTTCATAGTGCCGCCAGCCTAAGGCATAGCCTTGTTGATTTTCACTACCATCATACATCGGCTGTACTTTGGTCATTTCAATAAAGCTCTCAGGGCTCAGCAATTGACCTGATAACAATGCAGAACCAAGTGTTACTAAGTCCTTAGGTGTAGAAACAAAACCACCACCTGCGACTTTATTAGATAAATTCTGCTCCGGCGTATCGCCATATAGGCCATCATCTGAACGATAAAAAGCTGCAAGTTGCTCAGGGCGTATTAAGTCACTCTCAGCTTGTGTGGACGTCATGCCAAAAGGCTGTGTTACTAGATCCGCAACGAGCGCTTCAAAACGCTTGCGCCCTGCTGCCTGCATTACAGCACTGAGTAACGTGTAACCATGGGTTGAATAGTTAAATCCTTGACCAGGAGCGAACAACAAATCGTCGTATTTAAATTACTCCAACGCCGCAATGGCATCCACATAATGCTCATTTGACACACTATCAGTTGGCGGAAACCGCGTAAGATCAAAACCGTAATGCCGAATGCCACTCATGTGACTGGCCAACTGTCGCAAGGTAATATCAGCATCGTAGCGCGGGTAGTCAGGTAAGTAAGTTTGAATGGCAACATCAAGATCTAACTGACCTTCTTCAACCATGCGCATCATAGCTACTGCAGTTAGCGCTTTAGATACGCTCCCAATTCTGTACTGGGTTCTCGTAGTCGCACCTTCCAAAGGCTCTACGCGAGCCAAACCGACACTGCCCACCCAGGCCAAGTTGCCATCAACTGTCATCGCACCCGACATAGAAACCGATTGAAGTTCGGTTGCCAACTCAGTCATTTTGATTTGTGCCGGATCTGCCCATAGACTGCCGCTCGCTTTCTCGCTAAAGCTCTCATTAAACGCCAGGTGACCAGCCGGCAAAGGTTTATTTGGCGTTTCCCACTTCCACGCCCAATACTGCACAGCGCCTGCGTACGAGGCTATAGTAATTAATATTATGGCGATTACTTTTAGCGATGCTTTTACTTTCATCGATGATTCTCCTTGTTCGGTTGCGTCGATTTACATATCAATATGAAAAATCTATATTGTCCCCAGATGATTGTGCAGAGCTGCTGGTGACCGCAATCGGTATTGGATGATTGACTCAGGAAGTTGATGAATAACTCACAAGCCATGACCAAACGCTCAATGAGCATTTGGCAATTTACGCTCTTAATATCAATTGCTTATGTAATAGGACTGGTGATTTCTCACCAAACCACAGTGATGGAGACGGTCTACTGGTCTGGTTATGAGTTGGAGAAAATAGATGTTGATGGCAACTGGGTTAAAAGCAACCGACTGCGAGTTGGTGTTGATACTAGTCTTCAAGAATTGCGCTTTTCTGTTCAAGTTGATGATGCACCGCACTGGCAACGTCCAATTGGTTTGATGCTTGGCGGACCTTTCTCAGCAAAGGTCTTTTGGGATGAACACATGATACTTGAAAAAGGTACTGTAGGTGACGCTAAATCAACCGAAATAGCAGGTTCCATTGATGCCATCACGTTTATCCCGCCGGCATTATTGCAACCGGGTGAACATCAAGTCCGCTTACTCATCTCAACCCAACATCTACTACTACATGATGATTCCGTTTTTCATTACATTTGGCTAACCCCTTATCGAGAAAGCGGCCGCCGTGATATGCGCTACTATGCTGCACAGTTGATCGTTCTTAGCGCACTTCTGATCTTGAGCTTGCAGAGCTTTCGCATTGGCCGAAGCGCCGGAAATGCTATGCACATCGGTCTCGGGGTCTACGGCTTTAGCATCATTGTGTTATTGTGTTCAGAGGTTTCTCGCTCACTGATTAATTACTCATACCCGTACCATGAATTGCGTGGCATATTTGCTTGGCTAAGCAATATATCCGCAGGCACTGCGCTCATTTATACTTGCTATCGAATCAACAAAAATCGGTTATCGAAAGGTCTATTGCTGGCTGGAGTTGCAGTATTACTGGCGAGTTATTTTGTCCCCATGAACAGCGGTGATGAGCGTTTGGCGCTAGACTTTATTCTACTAGCTTTAGCGCCTGCGGCTGTATTTATGCTGGCACTGATTAAGAAACAAATTAGTTACTTAATTACCCTACCTATTTTTTGGCTCTCTTGTGTAGCGTCTAATCTAACAGATACTGGCCTTTTTCTAGATAGCTACCATTTTATCGCTTCGCTGATATTAATTGCCGGCGCTTGGCTGTGGGTATACGTTGACTTTCACGTTGCCTCCGACGAGCAACCAGAACCACAAGGCTGTAAAGAGTTTCAAATTTCCACGCCGCAGGGGAATCGGAACATCGCGGTTACAGAGTGTTATGCACTGAAAGGCGAAGGTAACTACACATCTTTGTTGTTATTAGATGGCAGCAGCGCACTGCATCAAGATGGTTTAGGCATTCTTATGGACAGCGCACCCATCAACTTTGTTCGTGTGCACAAATCTTACGCCGTCAACACTACAGCAATCGTTAATTTAAAGTCGGCGCCAGGCAGCAAATACTGGGCTGAAATGACTAACGGTGAAAAAGTCGCTGTAAGCCGTTATCGCGTTGCAGAGCTCCGCAGCATATTAGCAGGAGATAATTCCTAGTTTGGCGCTAACAGGGCTCCTGAAGGCCTCTAAATTAGATCTTGCGGCGTATATCTACTCTTCATACTAAACGCTTGGGGAGATTCGCCGTTTTGGCGCAAATATTCTAGCTTCTCCATCGCCTCGGCCAAGGTCGGAATGTGACCTTCAGGCACGTACCACAGCAAATAAGAATCCTCATCCATCGGCACAAACCATTCCTTCTTGCGTTTTAAAAAATCGATGTGGTGGGTTTTAAACATAAAGTCTTTCAACGCATCAAGATTTTCCCAAACCGACATATTCACAATAACATCTGGCGCATCTTCAACCTCAATACCTGTCGCATCACCACTTTCATCCTGCAATCGCCAAATAAAACCAGGGCTACTTTCCGCAATCGCATTAATCGGATCGAGGTTGTTCACAAAATCAGCCATTTCTGGTGAATCTAAACCAAAGCGGGTTTTACCAATATTGAGTTGCGCGAGGTGCATAGTGAATCCTTTCGTTGGTGACTGTGAACGACGTTAAATTATAGGTATTAATTATTGCGGTAGTTTTCAAGACCTTTCCATCATTCCAGATCATCCGATGAAAATAGCATGTGCTTAGCCGTTGCCGTAATTAAGTACGCTAAAAATGCAACTGTCGCCATCATGGATGATGGCGCCAAGCGTACAAGGACGTATTCACCGCGTGTTGCAGTTTTAGCGTACCTAATTGCGGCTGAAGGCGGGTAAAGGCGTGGCTGGGCGATGTACCATTGACGGTTACCAACGATGAACTAAAAACTACAGGCAATAAAAAAGGCCGCCTAAGCGACCTTTCTTCAGATCCCGGCCTGCGCCGGGATGCCGATCCTATTAGTCTAGGATTTTAGATACAACACCTGCACCAACTGTACGGCCACCTTCGCGGATTGCGAAACGTAGACCTTCGTCCATCGCGATTGGAGCAATTAGCTCTACAACGAACTTCAAGTTGTCGCCTGGCATTACCATCTCTACGCCTTCTGGTAGCTCAACCGCTCCAGTTACGTCTGTTGTACGGAAGTAGAACTGTGGACGATAGCCTTTGAAGAATGGCGTGTGACGGCCACCTTCATCTTTAGATAGTACGTATACTTCTGCTTCAAACTTAGTGTGTGGGTTGATTGAACCTGGCTTCGCCAATACTTGACCACGCTCTACTTCGTCACGCTTAGTACCACGTAGTAGAACACCAACGTTCTCACCTGCACGGCCTTCGTCTAGAAGCTTACGGAACATCTCTACACCAGTACAAGTCGTCTTCGTAGTCTCTTTGATACCTACGATTTCTACTTCTTCACCAACTTTAACGATACCTTGCTCTACACGACCTGTTACTACAGTACCACGGCCTGAGATTGAGAATACGTCTTCGATTGGAAGAATGAACGGCATGTCAATCGCACGCTCTGGCTCTGGGATGTATGAATCGAGTGCTTCACCTAGCTCAACAATTTTTGCTTCCCACGCTGCGTCGCCTTCTAGCGCTTTAAGTGCAGAACCTTGGATCACTGGTAAGTCGTCACCTGGGAATTCATACTCAGATAGCAACTCGCGTACTTCCATTTCTACTAGCTCTAGTAGCTCTTCGTCATCTACCATGTCACATTTGTTCATGAATACGATGATGTAAGGCACGCCTACCTGACGACCTAGAAGGATGTGCTCACGAGTTTGTGGCATAGGGCCGTCTGTTGCCGCTACAACCAAAATCGCGCCGTCCATCTGTGCCGCACCGGTGATCATGTTCTTAACATAGTCAGCGTGTCCTGGGCAGTCTACGTGTGCGTAGTGACGTGTTGGAGTGTCATACTCAACGTGTGAAGTCGCG
>CAXRGW010000049.1:0-3499 GCA_964230255.1 Alteromonas sp. | reverse complement strand
AGGTGGATGGAAAGATACAAAAAGAACAGGAAGGGCGTCGATAAAAGTAATATGGCAAGGATGGTTCAAACTACAAACCATCCTTGAAGGTTATGACCTAGCCATATCTCTTGATATCGACTTGTGATCAAGAGACAGGCTTATCAGCAGGCTTTTTGGAACCGTAATTCTGCGCTTAGCGAATTTCGCTTGGGATCGTTGGGAAATCAATCCCCGCCATATCGCGAACGCAACGCATCACCTGACAGCTATAGCCAAATTCGTTGTCATACCAAACGTACAAAGTTACGCGATTGTCAGCCACGATAGTCGCCTGAGAATCAACAATTGCAGCCGCTCGTGCACCAACTAAGTCAGTCGAAACGATTTCTGTCGATGCTGTGTAATCAATCTGGTGTTGCAATGACGAGAACAATGCTGTGTCGCGCAAGAACTCGTTCACGCTAACTTTGTCAGTAGCCTGCTTTAAGTTCAGATTCAAGATTGCCATCGAAACATTTGGTGTTGGTACACGGATAGCATTCCCGGTTAGCTTGCCAGCAAGCTTAGGATAAGCTTTAGACACGGCTTTTGCGGCACCCGTTTCAGTCAATACCATGTTAAGTGGCGCACTGCGACCACGACGTTCACCTTTGTGATAGTTATCAATCAGGTTTTGGTCGTTGGTATATGAGTGAACCGTTTCAACGTGGCCGTTTTCAATACCGAATTGCTCATCCAATGCTTTCAATACCGGGGTAATTGCATTTGTTGTACAACTAGCTGCAGACAAAATATTGTCAGACGCATCGATATCACCGTCGTTTACACCGTGTACTATATTCTTGATATCGCCCTTGCCAGGTGCGGTTAGAATCGCCTTTGACGTGCCTTTCGCCTTTAGGTGAAGCCCTAAACCATCGCGATCACGCCAAATACCCGTGTTGTCGATTACGATTGCATTGTTAATGCCGTACTGGGTGTAATCAACCTCTTCAGGGCTGTTCGCATAGATCACTTGGATGTAAGAGCCATTGGCTTTAATTGCCTTACGCTCTTCATCAATTGTGATGCTGCCGTTAAACGGACCATGAACAGAATCGCGACGTAACAAACTCGCGCGTTTTTCTAAATCGCCCTCACGGCCACCACGCACAACTATTGCACGCAGACGGAGTTTGTTGCTTTTACCTTGGCGTTCAATCATCAATCGCGCCAATAAACGACCAATGCGGCCAAACCCATATAAAACTACATCTTGCGGTTCATGCTCGTCTTTGCGATCAATAATGTCTCTCAACGCATCACGTAAGTATGCGCCTAGATCGTTATTGTCGACAGCTTTGCCATAATGGAAATCAAATGCTAATTTACCTACGTCAATTTGCGCCGGAGCTAATTGCATATTGCTCAACGCTTCAACGATTGGCCAACTTTCCCGCAATCTGAGTTTTACCCCCTCGTGTAAACGCACGGTGCGGTGCGCCTTGATCACATCGATTGCACTCGCGTTCAACAATGGACGACCGTAGATAGAAATCTCGACTGCATTATTGCGATACAGACTGCCAATTAATGGCAACATCTTTTCCGCGTATTCCTGACGTTCCTGCCAACTGGATTGTAACTCTTGCTCGAATTGTTGATTCATGCCCCACCTAGATAGTAATCAATAGCTATACGTATTATGCACATGCGATGCGTTTTCCAACTTCAAATTCATCAGAAATTTGCACTACACTAAAAACGAATCGCGCAGCATCAGCCCAAAACGGCCGCTATTGTAAAGATAGATTGGGTTTCCTCCAAATTGTTGAAAAGTTTCACTTTTAGTCAAAAATGGATGAAAAACTTGGATCGTTTACGTTATTTTCCCACATTTATGCTTGCTCTTATTTTCCTTGCATTGCTCAGTGGTTGCGATGTTTTTACGTCTCGCACTGTGGCGCAGATGTATGAGGAGCACCCTGAAATTTGTAATGATTTGAATCCTGACGCTTGGTGTCGCGCGGAAAAGGCCGACATTATTAAGGATCGTTTTGAATACTTAGAAGAGATGCCAGAAATAGCTCTATACGACTTGCTCATCATGTTCGAGAGCTACAAAGTCTGCATCGACAAAGCCGCACAAATACGTCATATCAAATTGCGCGAAAAGGAAGCCGGTCGAATGAAAGGCGCTTTGACTGCACAACGAGAATTACAGCGCTTATCACGTGCAACAAGAGATTCAAACAATCCTTATCTCTCCTACTACCAATGGTCTAGGCACGGGCATGAGGATGCGTTAAAGCGTTTCCTCGCACATCAAAGAGCAGGGAGATTAGATACACCGGTATTACAAGTTGGTTTAGCTACTTACTACGCCAAAATAGATAACGGTCGAGCGATCAATGCTTTGTATACTGCACTGAGCATGTATACGGATGATGATATTGTTGATCCAGAAATCTTTATCTCACTTTACACCTTACATCAAGATCGCGAAGAAACTGAACGCGCCGTATTATGGGGTTATGTAGGAACTGAGTATGAGGACATTGAAGTTGATGTTGCTCAGTTGACAGCAATTGCCTCAGAAGCAGGTTTAAACATAGATGATATCCAACAAGAAGCGCGCCGTTTACATAATAGAATCGAGACCGGCGACTTCACGTTTTCGGGATAGATTGAAAGTAAGTTTCATTTTTTTGTATCGAAAAATTGACAAATTTCGATTATTTTTGCGTTTTATACTGCTATTTGCCAACCGATCGGAGCATTTGTCGGCCTGTGTGGACGACAGTGATACGGAATTTACGCAGTACCGCTTGCTGTTTGTCGCTGGTCCATCTTCAAACACATGACCTACATGCGCGTCACACGCTCGACAGACTGTTTCAATTCGGCGCATGCCGTGACTTCAATCCATCTGATAGTCGACGTTATTAGCTTCGATTTGCGCTGTAAACCACTCAGCACCACAACAGACACAGTAAAAGGTGTCTGGGAAAAATGATTCAGTAGTTCACCAGTAAAAGGCCGTTCAAGGCCTTCCTAACGACTATCGCAAACCTGCTCATTTGTCAGTTTTTCGAGCTAATAGTTGTCGTTATATGCTGCATGGCTACTCACCCCTATAAAAGCGAGTGACTAAATTCAATTACAGAATTACTTTTTTATACTGACTTGTGGCCGGTTAGGGTCACTCCACTCAATGTGATAACGCTTCCCTTCGGCCTTGTCAACACGCCGATAGGTATGCGCGCCGAAGTAATCACGTTGGCCCTGTAGCAAGTTTGCCGGTAATACTTCCATGCGATAAGAGTCATAATAGCCAAGCGCAGACATCATCGCCGGACATGGCACGCCACTCAGCACAGCATGGCTAATTGCCGAGCGCCAATCTTGCTGATAGCTGACAATCTGTTGGGTAAAAAATGGATCAACTAACAGATTTGCAAGGTTGTCATTTTGCTCGTAAGCATGAGTGATTGATTGCAGAAATACTGCACGAATAATACAGCCTGCACGCCAAATT
>CAXRGW010000048.1:0-47088 GCA_964230255.1 Alteromonas sp. | reverse complement strand
TGTCTTGGGAGAATGTTTTAGAGTTAGTTTTAGGTTTTATTCCCATATCGTCCTCTATGACAATCAACAGATAACGTATCTGTGAAAGTCTCTGTGAAGATGATAAGAGCAAAACCCTATTAAATCAAGGATTTAGGAATTGTGTGAATCGAGTGTGAAAATACTAAACTATTGATTTATATGGGTAAATTTAATTGACACTATTCCCACTCAATCGTAGCAGGAGGCTTACCTGAGACATCATATACAACGCGAGAAATTCCATCGATTTCGTTAATGATGCGATTCGAAACATGACCTAAGAAATCGTAAGGTAAGTGCGCCCAATGGGCTGTCATAAAGTCTATTGTTTCGACTGCGCGAAGCGATACGACCCAATCGTACTTACGCGCATCACCCATAACGCCAACTGAACGCACAGGTAAGAACACCGTGAACGCTTGGCTTACTTTGTGATACAACTCTGCGCGATGCAGTTCTTCGATGAAAATGGCGTCAGCAAGGCGCAGTAAATCACAGTATTCTTTCTTGATTTCACCGAGTACGCGAACACCTAAACCCGGTCCAGGGAAAGGATGGCGGTAAAGCATGTCGTACGGCAATCCTAATTCAAGACCAATTTTACGTACTTCATCTTTGAACAGTTCGCGCAATGGCTCAACCAGACCAAGCTTCATATCTTTCGGTAAGCCACCAACATTGTGGTGAGACTTGATCACATGGGCCTTGCCCGTCGCGGAGCCCGCTGACTCAATAACGTCGGGGTAAATAGTGCCCTGCGCCAACCATTTAGCATCAAGGATATTGCTTGCTTGCTCGTCAAACACTTTAACAAATTCACCACCGATGATTTTGCGTTTCGCCTCTGGGTCCGACTCACCTTGTAAAGCACTCAAAAAACGCTCTTCGGCATCAACTTTAATAATGTTTAAACCGAAGTGAGAACCGAACATGTCCATCACTTGTTGGCCTTCATTGAGACGCAACAAGCCATTGTCGACGAATACACAGGTAAGGTTTTCACCAATTGCTCGATGCAATAGCATCGCGGTTACTGATGAATCAACGCCACCAGATAAACCGAGAATAACTTTCTCACTGCCCACTTGCTGCTTTATGCGTTCAATCGCATCGTCGATAATTGCTGCAGGTGTCCATAACTGTTCACAACCACATATTTGCATCACAAAGTGCTGTAGAATGCGTTGCCCTTGTTTGGTGTGAGTAACTTCAGGGTGGAATTGAACACCATAGAAACGACGCTCTTCATCAACCATTGCGGCGTGTGGGCAGCTGCCTGTTTTAGCAATGGTTTTAAAACCTGCAGGAATTTCCGCAACTTTGTCACCGTGGCTCATCCACACATCGATCAATGCATTGCCATTTTCACCAATGTGATCTTCGATGTGCTCAAAAAGTGCCGTACTTTCGAGTAATTCTACCTGTGCATAACCAAACTCACGTAAGTTTGAACCTTGAACACGGCCACCGAGTTGCTCCGCCATGGTTTGCATGCCATAGCAAATACCTAATACAGGCTTTCCAGCGGTAAACACATATTCAGGTGCGCGAGGTGAGCCCGCTTCAGTTACTGACTCTGGACCGCCGGATAAAATAATACCGTCTGGATTAAACGCTTTGATCTGTTCTTCACTTACATCCCAAGCCCAGAGCTCACAATAAACACCGATTTCTCGGACACGACGAGCAATAAGCTGTGTGTACTGCGAACCGAAGTCGAGTATAAGTATGCGTTGATCATGAATGTTGGCAGTCATTGTGGTTTCCTAAATAACTAGCGCCACAGATTAGTGTGGCGCAAAAAGACAAGTAAAGAATGATTAACCTAAACGGTAATTAGGTGCTTCTTTAGTAATGCTTACGTCGTGGACATGCGACTCGCCCATACCGGCCGCAGTCACTTTTACAAACTGAGGCTTAGTGCGCAGTTCATCAATTGTTGGGCAGCCGGTTAAGCCCATCGCTGAGCGGAGACCACCCATTTGTTGGTGAATGATGTTCGCAATTGGTCCCTTGTAAGCTACACGCCCTTCGATGCCCTCTGGGACTAGCTTCTCGGCATTGTTACTCTCTTGGAAGTAGCGATCAGATGAGCCGTGGCTCTGATTCATGGCACCTAAAGACCCCATACCGCGATACGACTTATAGTAGCGCCCTTGATAAAGCTCAACTTCACCCGGCGCTTCTTCAGTCCCGGCAAGCATGCTACCCACCATGACGCAGCTTGCACCAGCAACAATAGCTTTGGCAATATCGCCCGAGAAGCGGATACCGCCATCGGCGATTACAGGTATTCCCGTACCCTCGAGTGCATCAACCGCATCACTTACCGCGGTAATTTGTGGAACACCACAACCAGTCACAATACGCGTAGTGCAAATAGAGCCAGGCCCAATACCCACTTTTACACCATCAACACCGGCTTCAGCTAAGGCTTTGGCACCTTCACCGGTGGCAACGTTACCAGCGATCAACTGAACGTCTGGGTATGCCTGACGTATTGCGTGCACGCGATCGATAACGCCTTGAGAGTGTCCGTGTGAAGTATCGATCAGCAATACGTCAACATCAGCTTCTACCAGCAGTTTAATCCGCTCATCAGTACCAGGACCTACGCTAACCGCGGCGCCTACACGCAGCCGACCGAATTGGTCCTTACAAGCGTTTGGTTTACTTTCGGCTTTCTGGAAATCTTTAACCGTAATTAGACCGCTGAGTTTAAATGCATCATCAACAACCAGAATTTTCTCGATGCGGTGTTCGTGCATCAACTCTAAAACCGTCTCTGAAGCAGCCCCCTCTTTAACAGTGACTAAACGCTCTTTGGGTGTCATTACCTTACTGATAGGCTGATCAAGACGATTCTCAAAGCGCAAATCACGACCAGTTACAATACCAACTAGGTTGTTGTCTTCATCGATTACAGGAAAACCTGAATAGCCACGCTTCTTGCTTAGTGCGTTAACTTCACCAATGGTCGCAGAAGGTTTCACTGTCACTGGGTCGGATACTACACCGCTTTCATATTTCTTAACTTTACGAACGTGCTTGGCTTGCTGCTCAGGCGTCATATTTTTGTGAATGAAGCCAATTCCCCCTTCCTGCGCGAGAGCGATAGCAAGGCGAGCTTCTGAAACCGTATCCATTGCGGCAGAAACCATGGGAATATTAAGCTCAACGCCACGCGTTAAACGAGTTTTTAGATTTGCCATATGCGGCAAGACTTGAGAGTGTCCAGGAACGAGCAATACGTCGTCAAATGTCAGTGCTTCTTTAGCGATTCGGAGCATGCAATACCACCTGTGGGATAAGGTTTTAATTGCGGCGCAATTGTAGTGTTTTTTATAATTCAGGTAAACTGCCTTTCGCAATAAAGCTGATAAAAATTCAAACTATGTTAAAACCACCGACAAATTCGCGCCAAATTTACTCTGTGACAAAGCTAAATCGCTTTGTTAAGTCCTTGCTGGAGGCCGAAGTCGGCACAATTTGGATATCCGCTGAAATTTCTAATTTTACTGCGGCAGCGAGTGGTCATTGGTACTTCACCTTAAAAGATAGTAAAGCGCAAATTAAGTCAGCGATGTTTCGAGGTGCAAACTCGCGTTTAAAATACCGCCCCAAAGAAGGCGACAAGGTGTTAGTACGTGGCAACCTTTCGTTATATGAACCTCGCGGTGACTATCAATTAATCGCTGAATATATGGAGCTCGATGGCACTGGAGATTTACAAGCGGCATTTGAAGCGCTCAAGGCCAAATTAAATGCACAGGGCCTGTTCGCGGCAGAGCGTAAACGGCCTATCCCTGAAGTTATCAACACTGTAGGAGTAGTAACCTCTGCGACAGGTGCTGCTCTGCATGATGTATTGACGGTATTGCGCCGTCGTAGCCCGGCTACTAAAGTCATTGTTTACCCGACCCAAGTACAGGGTAATGATGCACCACAGCAGATAATCAATGCTATAGCAGCCGCCAACCAACGTGACGAAGTCAATGTGCTGATTGTCGGTCGTGGTGGTGGTTCTATTGAGGACTTGTGGTGCTTTAATCACGAACACCTCGCCTATGCAATTGTCAACTCTTCGATCCCAATCATTAGTGCCGTAGGTCACGAAGTCGACATTACTATTGCTGATTACGTCGCTGATTTACGCGCACCGACACCGAGCGCCGCAGCCGAATTGGTGAGTCGCGATGTTCGGAGTCAATTGCAAGCTTTAGAAATCATGCAACGGGCTCTGCGGCAACATATGAAGCGCCATTTAGAGCAAGCAAAATATCGTCTGGATCTTGCAGCAACAGGTGTCCAACGCAATCATCCACGAAGCAAGCTGACGACCCAATCACAACGTCTGGATGAACTAACACTGCGTTTAAATAATGCTGTAATACGCCGACATATCAGTGAGCAGCAGCGTTTCAATAATCTATCGCAACGCATAGCAAGGGTCACGCCGCAGCATCAAATAGATGCCAACCAGCAGCGCCTTGTTCAATTGCAACAACGGCTTCACGGCACCATTAAAACGAATATCGACAACAATCAGCGACGGCTTGCGGAGCAGGTAGGTTTGTTACAATCACTAAGTCCGCTAGCCACCTTAAGCCGCGGCTACAGTATTACTCAAAACGACAGCGACGTTTTAGTGTCAAGTGAGCAAGTAAAAGTTGGCGACCGCATTCATACAAGACTACATAAGGGTTCATTGATCAGCCAAATTATCGACGTCGGCGACTCTTGACCATTGGATTAGGAGCTTTGTCGCATATGCGCACATAATGGTAATCTTCACTTGTGCCCCTGATACATGTCAGGCATTATCCAGCTTGGTCTGAGCTCGGAGCGCCAATTTTTGTTTACTAAACACCGCAAACTATCACGTAATTTGTTGGTCGCAGCAGGTGCTTCAATCGCACTTAATGCTACCAGCGCAGTGTTTGCAGAGGCGACACTGCCTCCGATTAGCGTGTTTTCTTCGTTCCCCGGGGAAGCGGTGCAATCTCAGTGTCTTCTCGCTGAACAATTCCGCTGCACTGAAGATTTTATTGCGCCGATGACCTTGTATTCTGCGGTTGAGCAACCAGAGTATTTTCTCAAAACTGGCGCAAGTGAAGACGGTTTTGATTATGAACTGTTAATCGCCAATACACTTATTAGTGATATTGATGTTAACCAAGACTCTGCCAGTCAAATGATTACTGAGTTTGATGTTACTTGGCGCGGGATCCTGCTCGGCACATATCAATACGCAAATAAGTTTAGCGATGACCAGCTAAGCGCACTAAACACAACTGAATACGCAGAGCGTTTGGTCGGCGATTTCATTCGTGATGCGAGTCAGGCCGATATTTTTACTGCAAACTTTTTGTACAACAAGTTGCAAGCTAGTGACTATCATGCCGACTTAAAACTGCCACAAGCTATCAATGCATTCGAATTGTATGATATGCAGTTGTATCACGACCCATTACAAGGTGCCGTCGCCCGTTATTCCCACCCCGATTATCCGGGTGATGTAATCGACGTGTTCGTGTATCCAGTGTTTACACCTGGCGACTTAGAAACCGACCCACAAATTCAAATTACTAAAGAATTGCGCAAAGAAATTGACGATATCGAATTGATTACCGCGAGCCGTGACATTCAAGGCGTAACCATTGGTGATATTCGCGCCATTGATTGGCACAGTAACCAACGTCATTTCCGCGGTATGTATTTTGACGTTCAAGCGATAGACGACGATGGTGAACCTTTGTTCACGACTACTTATTTATTCCAGTCAAAAGACAAATTCATTAAATTTAGTGCGAACTTCCCGGGTCGCATTGCCGAGAATATGGTGAAAGACTCATTACCCGCAATAGAAGTACCTGACCAATCACAATTAATGCGAGACCTGCGTCAACCGCAATCTTAAGACTATTTCTTTTTGTGAAATGACATCATGCGCTTTCGCTTGCGCTGCTGAGCCAACGTCAGCTGATTTTTCTTACCTTCGAATGGATTTGCACCTTCGCGGAATTCGATCTTTATCGGCGTACCCATGGTTTTTAACGCTCTGCGGAAATAATTCATCAAATAGCGTTTGTATGAATCCGGCAAATCTTGAACTTGGTTGCCATGGATTACAATAACGGGCGGATTGTAACCACCCGCGTGGGCGTACTTCATTTTAACGCGTCTACCACGTACCAATGGCGGTTGATGGTCATCTTGCGCCATCTCCATGATGCGCGTTAGCATCGACGTGTTTATCCGCTGCGTCGCAGATGCATAGGCTTCTTGAACTGATTCAAACAGATGCCCTACTCCTGTCCCGTGTAAAGCCGAGATGAAGTGTAAACGCGCAAAATCAATGAAGCCCAAACGTCGGTCCAGTTCACGCTTAATATCTTCTTTGACATCGGTGTCTAAACCATCCCACTTATTCACTGCTAATACTAACGAGCGGCCAGAGTTAAGAACGAAGCCCAAAAGGCTTAAGTCTTGATCACTAATACCTTCGCGAGCATCAATTATCATCAAAACCACGTTAGCTTCTTCAATAGCTTGCAGCGTTTTTACGATCGAGAACTTCTCTATCGCATCGGTAACCTTTTTACGCTTACGCACACCTGCGGTGTCGATTAGGATATATTCGCGCTCATCGCGCTGCATGGGGATGAATACGCTGTCACGGGTAGTTCCCGGCAAGTCATACACTACAACTCGCTCTTCTCCCAAAATACGATTCGTTAAGGTGGATTTTCCAACATTAGGTTTGCCCACAATAGCCAGCTTAATGGGAAGGCCTTGTAATCGCTCTAATTGTGCATCAGCGTCTTCTTCTGAAACAGGCTCTACTTGCTCAGGTACAGTCATATCTGGAAACTGTTCGCTAAGCTCGCCTACAGACACATTAAGCAGTTGACTGACACCTCGACCATGCGCAGCTGCAATCTGATGCACCTGCCCTAAACCGAGCGCATAAAAATCTGCACTTTCACTATCGCCATCAATGCCATCGACTTTATTAGCGACAACATAGGTTTTCTTTTCTGAGCGGCGTAAATACGCTGCAATTCCCTGGTCAGCAGGTGTCATGCCAGCACGCGCATCAACTAGAAAGAAAACCACATCCGCTTCATCAATAGCAAGTAGAGATTGTTCAGCCATTACTGCATCAATACCTTCTTCATCCCCTGAAATGCCGCCTGTATCGACAACGATAAACGTCATACTGTCGACAGTAGCTTGCCCGTACTTGCGATCGCGAGTAAGGCCCGGGAAATCGGCGACTAGCGCATCTCGGGTCTTAGTTAAGCGATTAAACAATGTTGATTTACCAACATTTGGGCGGCCAACTAAGGCGATAACGGGAAGCATGTATAAATTACCTAAAAACTAGAAAAGAACAGAAGGTGCCGCTTATTGCGACACCTGTAAAGCAGCGACAACGCCGTCACGCGTAGTGGCAAATAAAGTGTTTCCGGCCACAACTGGCGCCACAAAAATTGATTCATCCTCATCGTCAGCCCCAAGCTCAAAACGCGCTACTAGTTGACCGTCTGACTGATTGAACCAATGTAAATAACCATATTTATCACCAGCAACTACATAATCACCCATAGTCGTCGGAGCTGATAACTCACGCCCTTTCAAACGACCTTGTGACCATAATTCGACCCCATTTCGGCGATCAATCGCATACATATGACTATTGTTATCAACCACATATAACGTATTGCCATTGAGTGCTAGCGATTGATAAGCCGCATATTCACGCTTCCATACAATACGACCACTGCGAAGTTCAACAGCGGCCAGAGTACCGCCGTAGCTGATAGTGTAAACCGTACCACCGAGGATGATAGGCTTAGCATCTACGTCAACTATGCGTTCAAGTTCAGTAGCGCCGCTAGGTGCACTAATAACTTGTTCCCAAGCTAACATACCCGATTGGATAATGTTGACTTGCAATTTACCCGTAGGAGTGCCAAATATTACCCCACCGCTAGCTGCAACTGGGCTAGAAAGACCGCGTAAAGACAATGGCGGCACTTCACTATCGCCTCTCCACATTTCACTTCCATCAGTGCTGTTCAAACCAACCAAGGCGCCAGCGCCAGTGTTGATCACTACTATGCCACTTTCTACTGCGGGTGCTGCAAGTACCTCACCGCGAACATCCGCTTGCCACTTGGTTTCGCCGGTTTGTGCATCAAGAGCGTACACATATCCGTCTTCCGTCCCAAAGAAAACCGTATCAAATACCACGGTTAAGCCACCGGAAATCTTCGCCGAAACACCACTTGACCAAAGAGAGGTCAGGCCGTCAAAGAAACCTTGTTCTGGAAAGATTGCAAAATTTCGTTGCCAAGTGGGTTTGCCTGTTTCTTGGTCTAAGGCCAATACGTCACCTTGCCTGCTGGCGACATACACCTTGTCATAGGCAACCGCAGGGCGCAGGCGCGAGTAATAGTTCTCTACACCATGACCGATGTCTATATCCCATACTTTTACAGGCTTAAACTGTTCAGCTATGGGTGTTAAGCGGCGAATTTCGAGTTCTTCCTCATCCGCGAACCAGTCCGAAACTGTGCTACAAGCACTCAACGAAAAAGCGAGTCCAGCGATGATTGATAATTTAAAATTCTTCACAGACAATCCTTAACTACCAGCCGTAATTGCTAGATTATCCAACTTCATTTTAACTATGCGATTAGCGCTGTCAGCTTCAACTGCTGCGCTATATGCCAAACGAGCATTAGTGAAGTCAGCAAGCATCACATAGGCGTCGCCTTTGATTTCTTCGACTTGAGCAGTAAAGGCTTCGGCGTCTATCTTAGCAACACTATCAAGTGCAGCTTGCGCTTCATTCATTGCTAATTGAACACGTGCCAAACGCATCTTAGCAACATTCTGCAACGATCCATCTTTCGATTGCACTGCGGTTTGTAGATGACCAAGCGCAGCTTCAAGGTTATTGTTTTCAACCTCTTGAGCCGCCAATACTAATGCTGTCATAGCCGCATAACCACTGCTCTGGTGATTGGCCAAAAATGCTTCTGCTCTCACAATACCATCGTCAGCCTGGAGATTTTCCACGACTTCTTGGTAACCTTGAGAGGCCGCTTCTTTTGCAGCCAATTGGCTATCTGAATAATACTGCCAGCCCCAAAGACCACCCAAGCCAATTACTGCGCCGACCATAATAGCGATGCCATTTTCTTTCCAAAATCGCTTGATCGCTTCGACTTGCTGTTCTTCTGTTGCAAACTGTTCCACTGTTAGTTACCTCGTGACAATGTGGGTAGTTTCTACTACCTCTTGAGTTAATTACTGCTCTGTGACGATTATACCGTCAACAGCTGTTGTACTAATGTTGGCATATCCGCCAACGAAATTGTTTGTTGGTCACCTTGATTGCGCAGCGGTTTGACCGCCACACTGCGAGACTCAGCCTCGCTATCACCAATCACAATGCCCACCTGTGCACCAACTTTGTCAGCGCGCTTAAATTGCTTCTTCATGTTGCCGCCGCCGCAGTGTAATTGCACATTAATCGCCGGCAATGACTCGCGGAGTTGCTCTGCCGCTTGCATGGCATAGACAAATTGCTCGGCACTCATTGGCATAACATACACGTCAGCGGCTGCGCTTGAGATCTGTGCGGTTTGCAAAGTCTCAATCATTAGAATTAATCGCTCTAAGCCCATTGCAAAACCGACGGCTGTCGTTGATTTACCGCCAAGTTGCTCAACCAAACCATCGTAACGACCACCGGCCAACACTGTGCCCTGCGCCCCTAATTTGTCTGTCACCCACTCGAAAACCGTGCGATTGTAATAATCTAAGCCACGCACCAAACGCGGATTGACTTCAAATTCGATACCTAATTGCGACAATCGTTCACAAAGTTCTGAAAAATGTTGCTTAGATTCCTCATCGAGGTAATCCAAAAGCACGGGCGCATCCTTCACAAGCGCCTGCACTTGCGGGTTTTTACTATCCAAAACGCGCAATGGGTTTGTGTTCAAGCGGCGCTTACTATCGTCGTCAAGTTGCTCTTCGTGCGCACTTAAGTACTCCACCAACGCTTCGCGATAATCAGCGCGTGCTGCTGGAGAACCTAAAGAATTAAGTTGTAACGTTACTGCATCATTGATCCCGAACTCGCGCCACAAGCGCGCGCTCAGCATGATAACTTCAATATCGATATCAGGACCCGGTAAACCAAAAGTTTCAACACCAAATTGATGGAATTGACGATAGCGCCCTTTTTGCGGCTTTTCGTGTCGGAACATAGGTCCCATGTACCAGAGTCTTTGCTGTTGGTTATACAGCAAACCATGCTGATTACCGGCACGTACGCAGCTAGCCGTGCCTTCAGGGCGCAAAGTTAAGCTATCGCCATAGTCGTCAAAGGTATACATTTCCTTTTCGACAATATCCGTTGCTTCGCCGATAGAACGTTTAAACAAATCGGTACTTTCAAGGATGGGCGTGCGAATTTCTTGATATCCAAAACTTGCGACTACTTTCCGGATACGGCTTTCGACCCACCGCCACAATGCAGTTTGTTCCGGCAGCCCATCATTCATTCCGCGAATGGCTTGGAGTTGTTTTGACACAGCGTAACTCAAATTCGATCAGTTAATAAAAAGCCCCGTATTATAGGGACTATGGCAACAAACAACAATTGGCTTATGACGATAATTCGCGTTATTTCGCTTGGCTTTCTACGGCTTTGACAGGAATCTGATTTTTTTCGTCAAGCATCGCAGCTTTAGCACGGATCCGTTGTTCTAATTGATCAACTAAATCATCGTTTTGGAGACGTTCTTTTTGGCGCTTACCATCGAGATAAAAACCACTCATATTGCGCGCACCGGTGAGACCGAGATCAGATACTTCCGCTTCACCCGGTCCATTAACCACGCAACCGATAATAGAAACATCCATTGGCGTCAATACGTCCTCTAAACGCTGCTCAAGTGCGTTAACAGTGCCGATAACATCAAACTCTTGCCGCGAACAGCTTGGGCAAGCAATAAAATTAATACCCCGCGAGCGGATGCGCAATGACTTGAGAATATCGAAGCCTACCTTGATTTCTTCAACCGGATCAGCCGCCAGAGAAATACGGATTGTGTCGCCAATACCCTCGGCCAATAGCATGCCTAAACCAACAGCACTTTTAACTGCACCAGAACGGAAACCACCCGCTTCAGTTATGCCTAAGTGCAACGGATTGTCGATTTGCTTAGCTAATAAACGGTAGGCACCTACGGCTAAAAATACGTCTGATGCTTTAACACTAACTTTGAATTGTTCAAAGTTTAGCTTGTCCAAAATATCGACATGCCGCATAGCAGACTCGACCAGTGCTTCTGGCGTTGGCTCACCATATTTTTCCTGTAGATCTCGCTCCAGAGAACCACCATTAACGCCGATGCGAATGGGTATATTTTTGTCCGCGGCGCAATCAACCACAGCGCGAACTCGGTCCATATTGCCAATATTACCTGGGTTAATTCGCAAGCAATCTGCACCGTACTCAGCAACTTTCAGAGCAATTCGATAATCAAAATGAATATCCGCAATTAACGGTACGCTAACTTGTTGTTTTATTTGCTTGAAAGCTTCCGCGGCATCCATAGTCGGAACAGAAACGCGCACAATTTCACCACCGACCGCTTCAATCCTTTTAATTTGGGCGACGGTTGCCTCCACATCAGTAGTAGGGGTATTAGTCATTGATTGAACGGCAATCGGCGCACCATCGCCAATCGGTACATTGCCGACATTAATGCGCGTCGACTTACGACGCGTTATTGGTGATTCTGCAAACATGGAAATCCTACCTAGGTAATGTAAATCGGGCGCTGCGCCCTTCAGGAATATCACTAAGATCGACAGGTTCGCCAGCAAACGTAATACTGACGTTTTGCGGTGCACCAAGAGTCACTTCAAACGGGGGTACACCCGATATTGGCATTATTCGTCCAGCTACTTTGGTACCGTAGGCTATCGCGTCACCGGTAGCATCGGTGATATTAACCCAGCAGTCACCGCTGAAGTTAAACAAAACCTCAACTGACGCTGGTGCTTGCACTTCATCTAGCCGTTGCTCCACTGGTGGCGAAAGGTCCAGAAGCGCCTGATTTTCTTCGATTGCGGATTCTGTAGGCACCGCTACTACATCGTCACTCTCTGTGATTAGCTCGGCTTGTTCTGCAGTGGTTTCGATAACATCGTCGAAATTTGTAACTGGGTTAGTCATTGCAGCATTCTCTTCGTTTTTAGCAACGGGGGATTCTGCCTTTTCCGCTTCTGCGATTTCCGCCTCAGGTCCAGCTACAGCTGTAGTAACTTCAGAAACCGTTGATTCTGGCTGCTGGTACCACCACAAAACGAATAAAGCGATCACTAAGGCCAATATAAAATAGGTGACCATCATCCAACGATTGTCGCTCGCCTCGTTGGTTGTGCGTCTAGAAAAACTTTGTAACTTTTGTGGTGTTTTTTGAATGCCTAGACTGGCATTAAACATATCAACCAGTGGCTCAGGGTCTAAATCTACATTCTTCGCGTAAAGGCGAATATAACCTTTGATAAAGGTCGACGAAGTAACACTATCAAAATGGTCGTCTTCAAGCTGCTGGATAATTGCTATTTTTAAAAACAATTTGTCTGCCAAAGCTTGTTGGGATAATCCCATAGCCTTGCGGCCTGCTTTGAGCTGCTTCCCAATACTAGGGGAAACAGATTCGTTAACGTCGGCTTCTTCTTGTTTTTCCGTCATTGGCGTATTATTGCTCTTGTTCGCTTTTGGTTTTGGCCGGATCAACTACCCACAGTATCATACCGTAGTCTATTGCCCCGCTCGCGGGCAAATTATTCCATTCGATCAGACTTTGAATTTTAACATTATACCGAAGCGAAATCCGGTATAGGTTTTCGCGCTTAGCCACTTGATGTTTAATCACTCGGGCCCCTTCCATTACAGGCGTTCCAACAGCAATTACAGCGTCTGGTATTTCTGTTGTTTCGACAACGGGCTCGGACGCAGGTTCAATTTGCGCAGTCGCAGGGGGTGTCTTGACGGTTTCCGGCTCAACTACTTTCTGTGCGTCTTGAATTGGAGCTGGAACTGGTTGAGAAGGGGTTGGTTTCCGAGTTACTCGTACTGTTTGCTCAGCCTGCGTTTCAATCGACTTAATATACCGTTGCGTTAAACGATGGCCCGGATACATGCGCATTAGCATTTCACCATATCCCTTGGCCATTTGATGCTCACCTAAACCTCTTTCAATCTGCACAGACAACCACAGAGTATCAGCACTAACACGGGCCACCCGTTGATAACGCTCTAATGTTTGCTTTGCTTTATTGTATTGCCCTGCCTGAGCTTGTAATTCAGCCAGTAAAAATAAACTTTTAGCACGTGTCGGTTGGTGGTTAAGGGCAGTATTCAAATAACTAATGGCATCTAAGGTGCGTTTTTGGCTCAGGCTACACAGTGCCATATTTTCGTAAGTTTCAGCCGAATTTGCATAGCTCTGGCTGTTTACTGCACGCATGAAATACTCTTTCGCTTCTTCGTACCTGCCTTGCTGACATAAAAATGCGCCATAACTGTTAGCAATATCAGGGTTTCTCGAATCTAGTTTAAGGGCATTTTCATAGGATTCTTCAGCACGTGCGACTTCATCAACGAGTTGATAATAATAAGCCATACTATAATGCGCATCGGCCAACCGTGGAGCAAATTCTAATGCTTTATCCAGATTGACCTTTGCTTGAGTGTAATTGCCGTTTTTGAGATAAGTTAAACCGAGTGAAATACGGGTTTTAGCTGCCTCAACTTGGTCAAAATCGTTAGGACGCTCAAACCCTTCCGGCAAAGGTTCAGTAACGCAACCTAATAAAAAGATGACCGAAACAATGAAGACGCTGCGTAAAAACATGTAAATGCTCGTAATATCACATAGGTACTGTTAGCAAATTTATCAGACTACCCATTAATAACAATGGTTTAAACGTGTTTTCTTAACTACTGGGCCATTTTTACAGAGATTGGCTGGCCTTTTGCCTGTTTCTTCATCAATCGCTTAGTGCGATCGACTACATCGCCAACTAATTGACCACAGGCTGCATCAATGTCATCTCCGCGTGTTTTTCTCACCATTACAGTAAAGCCATGGCTCATAAGAACTTTAGCGAATCGGTCAATGCGCGAATTACTCGAACAGGTATAGGGTGAACCCGGATATGGGTTAAACGGGATCAAGTTGATCTTGCTCGGTGTATCTTTCAGGACTTTAGCTAATTCGTGTGCTTGATCAGTACTGTCATTAATCTGGTTGAGCATGACGTATTCGACAGTAACGCGTCCTTGATTGGCTTTACTTTTATCAAGATAGCGACGCACTCCAGCAAGGAAAGTTTCAATATTATACTTCTTGTTAATCGGTACAATTTCGTTGCGCAGCTCATCATTTGGCGCATGCAGAGAAATTGCCAGTGCCACATCGATTTGCTCGGCGAGCATATCAAGTGCAGGTACTACACCCGAAGTACTTAACGTCACGCGACGCTTTGACAAACCAAAACCGAAATCATCCAACATGATATCCATTGCGGGTACCACATTCTTTAAGTTCAATAACGGCTCTCCCATACCCATCATCACCACGTTAGTGACAGGTCGTTGGCTAGAGTCATTAGACAAACCAAGCGTTGTAGCAACGCGCCACACTTGGCCAATAATTTCGGCCACAGACAAATTGCGATTAAACCCTTGTTGTGCAGTTGAGCAAAATGTACATTCTAAAGCACAACCTACTTGCGAAGAGACGCATAAGGTGGCGCGGTCTGTTTCCGGGATCCATACCGTTTCAACTTCTTGACCACCGGCTAATTTTAACGCGAATTTGATCGTGCCATCGGTGGCATTTTGTTGGTATGCGATTTCAGGCGCAACGATTTCACACTGTGCTTTTAGCTTAGCGCGTAGAGACTTATTGAGGTTAGTCATATTGTCAAAATCGGCCTCACCATGCTGATAAATCCATTTCATCAGTTGATCAGCGCGGAACGACTTCTCACCTATAGAAGCAAAAAAGTCGCGTAAGCCTTGACGATTAAAATTGAGCAAATTGACTTTTTTAACGTCACTCATTTCAACTCTTTCGTCGACTGGCTGTATTTGTGGTGATTGGTTATTTGACATAGTTAACGTCTCCGAGAATACGCAAAAAGGGAGCGATAAGCTCCCTTTATCGATTCCGTTGCGCGCTTAGCGAGTGCGTGGGCAAATCTCTTCTTCAGAGAAGAAGTAAGCAATTTCGCGAGCGGCTGACTCTGGAGCATCAGAACCGTGAACCGCATTTTCGTCGATAGACTCAGCGTAATCAGCACGTAACGTACCGGCAGTTGCTTCTGCAGGGTTAGTTGCACCCATGATTTCGCGATTGCGAACAACAGCGTTTTCACCTTCAAGTACTTGCACCATAACGGGGCCAGAAGTCATGAAGTTTACCAATGCAGTGAAGAAAGGACGCTCTTTGTGCTCAGCGTAAAAACCTTCTGCCTGCTCTTTGCTCATGTGTACCATTTTAGATGCAACAATGCGCAAACCTGCTGTTTCGAAACGGTTGTAAATAGCACCGATAACATTTTTAGCAACTGCATCAGGCTTAATGATTGAAAAAGTACGCTCGAGAGCCATGCTCTATCTCCGTAAACTGGTTAATAAAAATTTCGGCGCGGATTATATGCAATTCTGGCTCAAAAACCTAGTGTTGAACTCACTTTAATTCAACTGTTCGTCTTGCCAGAATTTAGTGCCTTTAATCGTCGCCTGCAGTGCCAGACCGCTTTCAGTCAATGTATACACACTGACATCGCCGTAATAAGCTTCGGCTTCCACTGATCCGCCTTTTTCAGCAGCCTTGGCAGCAGCGTCTGCATTACCGCCAAAGGTCCATCCCGATTCAACAAACTGTTTGATTGCATCTTGAGTGTGAAAAACCATTACGATGCGGTAATCCTTAACGCCCAACCCGAAACCAACACCGCCTTCGGCCATATTCATGAAAGTACGTTGGCCCGTTGCGCGATTTTCTACTACCCCATATCCCGTTCCAGCCGCCATGAAAATTAAATTGATGTTGGCGTTTGAGAAGACTGCATAGCCTTGAGCATTGTTGATCTGCGCACGCGTGTCTGGTTTTTCCGCATATAATTTCTGCAAGGCGATATTGCGCATATCCATAATTGCTCCGCGCTTATCTTCAACACTACCTTGACCCATCGATGCACAACCAGTTACCAGTGTTAGCAATAATATCGCTGATAAAACTCTGTACATCGCACTCTCCTAATCGTTAATGATCTTCACTAGCGTGATTAATTGTGTACTTCGGAATTTCCACAACTAAATCTTCATCCTTAATAATAGCCTGACATCCGAGTCTTGACTCAGGTTCTAGTCCCCAGGCTTTATCGAGTAAGTCATCTTCCAGTTCATCACTTTCATCGAGCGAGTCAAATCCCTCGCGCAATATGACGTGACAGGTAGTACATGCACACGACTTCTCACATGCGTGCTCGATTCCAATTCCGTTCGAAAGTGCCACATCAAGCACAGATGTCCCGGTGTCTCCGTCGAGCACGGCACCATCTGGACAAAGTTCAGGATGGGGTAAAAAAATCACTTGTGGCATTGTTCTGACCTTAATTAAATGTGTTCAACCGATTGACCCGCTAGGGCGAGGTTAATTGATTTGTCCATACGTCGTTCAGCAAATGTTTGACTGGCTTTATCAACGCTTTCAATTGCTACTTTAATTGCATCAATATCTGATTGTGATGCAACTGATTCCAGTGTCGCCATTTTGTTTTTCAAGTTGGTTAGCTCTTCACCATTTAGCAATTCCGCGTCTTTTGCCAACGCTCCGCTAAGTGCTTCCAAAACTCTTGCAGCTTCAACTTGTTGCTCTTTGAGCATCCGCGCCTGCATATCTTGTTTGGCATTCGACATGGAATCTTTCAACATACCAGCGATTTCGCGCTCTTCCATACCGTAGGAAGGTTTGACTTGAATGTCTGCGCTCACACCAGAAGATTTCTCCATCGCAGTTACGTTGAGCAAGCCATCTGCATCGACTTGGAAAGTAACGC
Source organism: Alteromonas sp. (assembly GCA_964230255.1). Taxonomy (GTDB): domain Bacteria; phylum Pseudomonadota; class Gammaproteobacteria; order Enterobacterales; family Alteromonadaceae; genus Alteromonas_E. The sequence continues at coordinate 29,895 of CAXRGW010000048.1, read as the reverse complement.
GAATATGGGCGGCACCCGCGGTCATTGGTGGAATTCCTGTTAACGTAAAGCGCGCGAGTGAACGGCAATCGTCAACTAATTCTCGTTCACCCTGAACAACGTGAACCATCATCGCTGTTTGACCGTCTTTGAAAGTGGTAAATTCTTGCGCCTTTGCAACCGGAATCGTGGTATTGCGAGCAATGATTTTCTCGGCTAACCCGCCCATCGTTTCAATGCCAAGCGACAACGGCAAGACATCCAGCAACAGCATATCAGTATCCGGCTTATTGCCGACTAGGATATCTGCTTGCAAGGCTGCGCCAATGGCAACAACTTTATCCGGGTCAATTGATGTAAGTGGAGGCTTGGCAAAAAACACTTCCACGGCTTCTCGCACTGCCGGAACTCGAGTAGAGCCACCGACTAAAACCACTTTGACTACATTATCTTTACCAACATCAGCATCTTTTAATGCGCGTCGACAGGCGCGAATCGTTTTTTGGATTAGAGGCTGGATTAGCACCTGTAATTGTTGGCGATCAATTTCTATCGCTGTCAGTCCTGAACCTTCCAGTTCAAGAACTACTGAATCCTCCTCGCTGAGCGCTTCTTTAGCCTTTTTAGCTGCTGAAACTAATGCCCGATAATGACGCTTTTTGTCTGCATCACTCAGCGCTAATTGATTGGCAACGGCATCTGCCAGGGCATGGTCAAAGTCATCGCCACCTAACGCTGAATCACCGCCGGTGCTTAATACTTCAAATACACCACGACTCAAGCGTAAAATGGAGATATCGAACGTGCCTCCACCTAAATCATATACCGCAATAACCCCCTCTTGTCCTGAGTCGAGGCCATAAGCTAGTGCAGCAGCTGTGGGTTCATTGAGTAATCGTAGGACATCCAAGCCAGCAATCGCTGCAGCATCCTTAGTGCCTTGACGCTGAGCATCGTCAAAATACGCTGGAACCGTAATTACTGCTTTTGTAACTTCATCACCTAAAGTCTTTTCTGCTCGGCCTCGCAATGAAGCGAGTATATCGGCAGAAACATGAATGGGGTTCTTAATTCCCTGTGCCGTCTTAATTTGGACGTTTTGCGCACATTCTGAAGCGAAGTCATAGGGCAGATTTGGCCACGTTTGCAGTACGTCTTCGACACTACGACCAATAAAACGCTTCACTGATATGATCGTGTTCTGGGCATCTTGCGCTGCGTTCTCGTATGCCTTATAACCCACAATAGTGTTATCTTCCGTGTATTGCACCGCAGACGGCAACAAGTGACGAGCTCGTTCGTCAGCTAGCGTTTCAGCCTGACCGCTTCTAACTGTTGCTACCAGTGAATGAGTAGTACCAAGGTCAATACCAATGGCTAATTTGCGCTGATGTGGCGCTGCGCTTTGACCGGGTTCTGCAATCTGAAGTAGAGCCATAGTTTTGATTCTTTCTCGTTGTATATTTAGGAAAAGAACTGATCTTCTTTTTCTGTTACTTCTGCGTGTAATTTATCGATAAATTTTATTTTACGCAGCGTATCTGCAGCACTCTGATCACTATCTGCATGTTGCTGATTTAACTGCTCCGTCAACGCTCTGTACAATTTGCGATGTTGTGCTTCGATAATATCGTGTAACTCATCGATGACCTGCTCGCCACTGTCTTCAGTAACATCTGCAAGCATTTCTCGCCACTCCATTTGCTGCATGAGAAATTCCATATCTTGCATTGTCTGCGTTTCGCCAGCCAACTCAATGCCGCGTAAACTCAATAAGTGTTCTGCTCGCTTTGCGGGTGACTTAAGAACAGCGTAGCCATCGCTTACTAGGGAGTTTTTTTGTAGCGCTATACGTTGCTGTTGCTGACCTTGAGCAGCGAAGCGATCGGGGTGAGTTAAGCGTTGTAATTCTTGGTAGGTTTGCGATAAGGCTGCCATATCCAACTCAAAAGCAGTTGGCAGCCCGAATAATTCAAAGTAGTTGGTCATAGGCCCTGACTAAACGTTGAAGCTCTCACCACAACCACACTCGCCGTTCGCATTGGGGTTGTTAAATTGGAAACCTTCATTGAGGCCTTCTTTGGCAAAATCAAGCTCGGTGCCGTCGAGATAGACTAAGCTTTTACCGTCGATGATAATTTTAACACCGTTGCTCTCAAACACTTCGTCATCGGCATTGAGCTCATCTACGAACTCAAGCACATAGGCCAAACCGGAACAACCTGTGGTTTTAACACCAAGGCGCAAACCGATGCCACTACCGCGGTTCTGCAAAAACGTCTTTGCTCGCAACGCTGCTGCGTCGGTTACTTTGACACCTGAATATTCTTGAACGTCGTTCATCGCAATTACGAATTATGTTTACTTTTGTAATCTTCAACCGCTGCTTTAATTGCATCTTCGGCCAAAATCGAACAGTGAATTTTCACTGGTGGTAATGCAAGCTCTTCAGCAATATCAGTATTTTTAATCGATGTCGCTTCGTCAATAGACTTACCTTTTACCCACTCGGTAACCAAGCTGCTAGATGCTATTGCTGAGCCACAACCATAGGTTTTAAACTTTGCATCTTCGATGATACCGTTCTCGCCTACTTTTAGTTGCAGTTTCATAACGTCACCACATGCTGGAGCGCCGACCATGCCTGTAGCTACGTTTGGATCATTTTTATCAAATGCACCAACGTTGCGTGGGTTTTCATAGTGATCGATTACTTTATCGCTATACGCCATAATTTTTGCCTCTTAAAAAAAACTTCTGCTCGTGTCGATATGGGCTGAACTAGTGGTGAACCCACTCAACGCTTTCAAGGTCGATACCTTCTTTGTACATATCCCAAAGCGGTGACATTTCACGCAACTTATCAATAGCATTGCGAATAACACCGATTACATAATCTATTTCTGCTTCCGTAGTAAAGCGGCCCATGCTGAAACGAATTGAGCTGTGTGCCAACTCATCAGTAAGCCCTAGTGCACGCAATACATAAGACGGTTCAAGACTTGCCGATGTACAGGCCGAACCAGATGAAACTGCCATGTCTTTCAACGCCATGATCAATGATTCACCTTCTACGTAAGCAAAGCTCACATTCAAGTTCGCCGCGACACGCTGCTCCATATCACCGTTAATTGTTACGGCTTCAATGTCTTTGATACCGTCCCATAAGCGATTGCGAAGCATCACTAAACGTTCGTTTTCAGTAGCCATTTCTTCTTTGGCAATTCTGAATGCTTCACCCATGCCTACGATTTGGTGAGTTGCTAGTGTTCCTGAGCGCATGCCACGTTCATGACCACCACCGTGAATTTGGGCTTCGATACGCACGCGAGGTTTACGGCGCACGTATAGAGCACCAATTCCTTTTGGTCCGTAGGTTTTGTGCGCAGAAAACGACATCAAGTCGACTTTCAATGCCTGTAAATTGATCGGTACCTTACCGGTACTTTGCGCCGCATCAACATGGAACAAAATCTTACGTGCTCGGCAAATTTCACCGATCGCAGCAATATCCTGAATAACACCAATTTCGTTATTCACATGCATGATAGACACAACAACAGTGTCATCGCGCATTGCTGCCTGCAATTTGTCTAAGTCGATTATGCCGTTAGCCTCTGGCTCCATATAAGTTACTTCAAAACCTTCTCGCTCTAATTGGCGGCAGGTATCAAGTACGGCTTTGTGCTCAGTCTTCAAGGTAATGATGTGTTTACCGCGCTTAGAGTAAAAGTGAGCAGCGCCTTTGATAGCTAAGTTGTTTGACTCCGTAGCTCCACTGGTAAAAACAATTTCACGTGGATCGGCGTTGACCAAATCAGCGATATGATTACGGGCTTCGTCAACCGCTTCCTCAGCAACCCAGCCGAAACGGTGTGAACGCGAAGCAGGGTTACCAAAATTACCTTCATTTGTTAGGCAATCTGCCATCTTCTTCGCTACTCGAGGATCTACCGGCGTAGTTGATGAATAATCTAAATAAATCGGTAGTTGTACCTGACTCATGTAATTTGCTCCAGTTACAGCTGTAAGCTGACTTCAATTTCATTAATTAATGTAGATGCTTTGTTCTTGCACTTATCTTGTCGATCTGCGATGCGCCTTACTTCGCGTTTGGCCATCAATTCGCCAAGGCTTATGCCATCGAGAAACAAACTGATGCGTTCGCTTAAATCGTGCCATAGACTGTGTGTTAAACACTGCTCACCGCCTTGGCAATCTGAATGTCCCTGACATCTGGTCGCGTCGACTGTCTCATCTACCGCTCGAATAACTTCGCCGATCGCTATTTCATTAGCGCCACGGCCAAGAAGATAACCGCCACCTGGGCCGCGCACACTATCAACCAACTGACCTTTACGCAATCGGGCAAAAAGCTGCTCCAAGTAGGATAATGATATCTCTTGGCGTTCCGATATATCTGCTAGCGGCACGGGTCCCTTAGCTGAATGCAAAGCTACATCAAGCATAGCAGTGACCGCATAGCGACCTTTCGATGTCAATTTCATGCGACTTTCCCATCGTTCAATTGCCGTGAATTCTCACATAACCTAGTAAAACAGTCAAGTATTTATCCGACTGTTTTAGTCAAGTATTATGCTCATATTTTTGGATCGAACGGGTCGTCTAAATCATCTTCGCTGGCTTTAATTTTGGGCTTCAGCCCCGTTTCAGCGAAGTCGTCCACAGTTAAAGTGTGCAACGAATTCGTACTTACGTTGCCACCCATTGATTGGATTGCTGTGCACATTTCTTCAACTTTTTTGTCCATGATGTGCACGTGTTCCAACATGACGCCCATGGCATTAGCCACTGGATCAGGGTTATCAGCTGATACAGCATAGGCATCAAAGCCAAACTTCTGCGCAATTTGACTGCGGCGCTGTTGATTGGCCTCGTCTGCAGTGCCATTGGTAGCAGCAGCTTGAATAATGCGACCCGGTATTCCCAAGGCAGTTGCGCCTGCCGGGACATCTTTAACGACCACTGAGTTAGAGCCAACTTTTGCGCCTTCATGTAACACAATAGGTCCAAGTACTTTTGCCCCTGCGCCAATAACAACATTGTCTTTTAAGGTTGGATGGCGTTTGCCGGCTTTCCAAGTAGTGCCACCTAAAGTCACACCGTGATACAGAGTAACATCGTCACCAATCTCGGCCGTTTCGCCAATTACAACGCCCATACCGTGGTCGATGAAGAAACGTCGCCCCAGTGAAGCGCCTGGATGTATTTCTATGCCAGTAAGCCACCGAGAGAACGTACTAATAGAACGCGCCAACCACTTCCAATTATTAGACCATAATTTATGACTCAAGCGGTGAAACCAAATTGCATGTAAACCCGGGTAATTAGTCAATACTTCAAAAGTTGTGCGCGCTGCAGGATCGCGGTGAAATACGCTAGCGATGTCTTCTTTTATCCGCGTGAACATTACTCAGCCTCTTGGTTCTCGTCGCTCGTACTTGCAGATTGACTGTCAACTTCAGGCACAGACTTATCTATCGAAGACAAAATGCCGCGCAATATATTTAGCTCAGCAGACTCTGGTCGTGCGCGGTTAAATAGTCGGCGTAATTTGGTCATTACCATGCCAGGATGATTTTTAACGATAAAACCGGTTTTACTCAAACTATTCTCTAAGTGCTCATAAAAGCGCTCAAGATTTTCGCTTAACGGATACTCTTGTTCGACATCTGGATACTCGTTTTGATTCAAAAAGGCCATACGAATTTCGTAGCATAGCGTTTGCACTGCCGCAGCCAAATTGAGTGAACTATATTCAGGGTTTGCGGGAATGCATACATGAAAATGGCATTGCTGTAGTTCTTCGTTTGTCAAACCGTTGTTTTCACGACCAAATACCAAAGCCACCGGATACTTAGCCACTTCTTGAATAAGCTTAACGCCGCAATCACGCGGATCTAACATCGGCCACGAGTGCGTGCGCGAGCGCGCCGAAGTGCCTACCACTAAACCACAGTCAGATACGGCCTCTTCCAGTGTACTAACGGTCTTGGCATTTGCCAGTACATCACCAGCACCTGCTGCCAAGGCACTCGATTTGCCGTCCGGAAGAGATACCGGATCAACCAACACTAGCTGGCTCAAACCCATAGTTTTCATAGCACGCGCGGTTGAACCAATATTGCCTGTGTGTGAGGTGTTTACTAAAACTATCCGAATGTTCTCTAGCATTGCTGTCTCTACGGTTAAACGCTGCACAAATGAGCTTAAATGAGCCGCCAAAAAATCGCGAAATAGTCTAGCATATTCAACGCTGCAAAGCAGTTCGATTTGAACTAAGCTCAAACCAGAGAATATAAAGCCATTGCAAATTGGCGTCGTTCTGATAGGATGCGCGCGTTTTTTGCCCAATAGCCCCTGGCTGTTGGCTTTCTCGCTCTTTGACAACTGATGGTGATTACAATGCATCCAATGCTAAACATTGCGGTGCGCGCAGCGCGCGTGGCCGGTAACATAATTGCGCGTGGTTTCGAAAACCGCGACGACCTAGATACACAAGCAAAAGGTAAAAACGATTTTGTTACTAAAATCGATAAAGAAGCTGAACAAGCCATCATTAGTAAAATCAAACAGTCATACCCAGACCATGCTTTTTACGGAGAGGAAAGCGGCAAGCAGGGCGATGACGAAACCTTCACATGGATTATTGATCCGCTCGACGGCACAACTAATTTCATCAAAGGTATTCCTCACTTCAGTGTCTCTATCGCTCTGTTACACAAAGGTCGTTTAGATCAAGCAGTAGTATTCGATCCTATCCGCGGTGAGTTGTTCACTGCCAGCAAAGGCGCCGGTGCTCAGTTAAACGGCTATCGCATTCGCGCATCAAAAGCGAAAGACCTCGACCAAACCATTTTGGGTACAGCCTTCCCTTTCAAGCAGCCAGAACAGCTTGAGCAATACACTCAGCAATTTACCCAAATCTTTAGGAAAGCGGGCGATATCCGCCGCTCAGGTTCAGCTGCACTCGACATGGCTTATGTAGCGGCTGGCCGACTAGATGGTTATTGGGAGCGCGGTGTACAACCTTGGGACATCGCTGCAGGTGAGCTATTGGTGCGTGAAGCAGGTGGCTTGGTTACCGACTTCTCAGGTAACAATGACCCACTTTATGCAGGCGAAATGGTTGCCGGCAGTCCACGCGTAGTCCAGCAATTAGTTAAACACCTCAAGTAAGATTGAGTTCCACAAATAAAAATCCCCGCAAGTGCGGGGATTTTTTTATGCTCAATTATCTCGGTTAAGGCATTGCGTCAAACTCTGCACCCTCTTTTTCAACCTGTGGTGGCATCAGATCTTCTTTGCTGATACCCAGTGCAAGTGCAACCGAACTCGCAACGTAAATTGACGAATAGGTACCGATAATCACACCGAATAACAATGCAGTTGCGAATCCGTGGATCAACGCTCCACCTTTGAAAAATAGCGCCAGCAATACCAACACTGTAGTCAATGAAGTGATAATGGTACGGTTGAGCGTTTGCGTCAGTGAAATATTGATAATTTCTTCAGGCGTACCTTTACGCACTTTGCGGAAGTTTTCCCGAATCCGGTCAGATACAACGATAGTATCGTTAAGCGAATAACCAATTACCGCGAGAACCGCCGCTAAAATGGTTAAATCAAACTCCAGCTGCAATACCGCAAACAAACCAAGCGTAATGATTACGTCGTGCGCCAAGGCTCCAACAGAACCCAATGCAAATCGCCATTCAAAGCGCATTGCAACATAAATCAAGATACAGATAAGCGCGACTAACATTGCCAGGCCACCTTGCTCGGTTAATTCTTCACCGACGTTAGGGCCGACAAACTCAATACGGCGCATGTCCACGTCCGTGGCGTCTGCACGCAAAGCCACTAAGATTTGGTCACCGATAGTTTCGGCGTTAACACCATCGCGCGGTGCAACACGAATCAATACGTCTTGACTGCTACCGAAGTTTTGCACTATCGCATCACCAAAATCTGCAGCATTGAGCTGCGTTCTGATTTTGCTCAGGTCAGCGGCCTCTGCGTAACCCACTTCAATTAAGGTTCCGCCAGTAAAGTCTAAGCCCCAATTGAGTTTGTTAACACTTAACGCAACGATTGAACCGATAATTAGAATGGTTGATAAAACCATGGCCGAAACACGCAGTTTCATGAACTGCACTGTGCTGGTTAATTTAAGTAACTGCATAATTGTTCTCCTTAAATCGCCAGCTTTTCAACGCGGCGTCCACCCCAAATGAGGTTGACTAGCGTTCGTGTAACAACAATCGCGGTAAACATAGACGTGGCAATACCAATCATCAGCGTAACCGAGAATCCTTTAATTGGACCTGTGCCCACCGCGAACAAAATTAATCCGGCGATAAAGGTTGTTATATTGGCATCCAAAATGGTCGAGAACGCGCTGTCAAAACCATGGTGAATCGCTTGTTGCGGACTACGTCCATCGCGGATTTCTTCACGTATTCGCTCAAAGATAAGCACGTTTGCATCAACCGCCATACCCACAGTAAGAACGATACCCGCCATACCTGGCAAGGTCAGTGTAGCGCCCGGGATCATCGACATGACACCAACGATCATAATGATGTTTGCGACCAGGGCGATATTTGCGACCACGCCAAACGCCTTGTAGTAAATCAACATGAAGAACAACACTAATGCCATACCCCATTTGATTGCTGTCATACCCAATTCGATATTTTCTTTACCCAAGCTTGGGCCAACGGTGCGCTCTTCAACAATTTGAATCGGCGCAATCAACGCACCTGCGCGCAGTAGCAACGCCAAGTCACGTGCTTCAGCAGGCGAATCTAAACCAGTGATACGGAAAGAACTCCCGAGTTGCGCTTGAATAGTCGCTACGTTTATAACTTCACGCTCTTCAACGAAAATAGTCTTGCCTTCTGAGTTCACTTTATCGGTCGGTTTAAACTCGATAAACACGGTTGCCATCGGCTTGCCAATATTGCCTTTAGTGCCGCGTGACATCATGCTGCCACCTTCACTATCCAAAGAAATATTAACCTGGGGAACGCCGTACTCATCAACACCACTGTTAGCATCAATGATATGACTACCCTTTAGCATCGCCCGTTTTTCGAGTAACTGCGGAACACCTTGGCGATCCTCAATTAACTCTGAACTCGGTGGCACGCGGCCGTTAATTGCATCGCGAATATCATTGCGTTGGTCAACCATTCGGAATTCCAAAGTCGCGGTAGCATTAAGGATTTCCTTCGCTTTTGCCGTGTCTTGAATGCCTGGTAATTGCACAACAATGCGATCTGCACCTTGCTTTTGTACCAATGGCTCAGCAACACCAAGCTGATTAACCCGGTTACGAATAATAGTGATATTTTGATTGACCGCGTAGTCTTTGATTTCAGCGAGACGCAACTCACTGAAGATCGCGACTAAACGCAAATCGCTGCGTTCTTCAAAAGTGAAATCACGGTTGCGATTCTTTAAGAAAAATTCTGCGGAATCCAATGTTTCTTGATCGCGAAACACAATTTCAATGGTGTTGTCGCTGGCGCGAACAGTGCGATAACGCAACCCCTCCTCCCGCAATGCAGTTCGAAAGTCGCCTTGTGCATCTTCGATGGCTTTCTCAAGTACCGAATTCATGTCGACTTCCATAAGGAAATGCACACCACCGCGCAAATCAAGCCCCAGTTTCATCGGAGCACCACCAATAGAGGCTAACCACTCGGGAGTATCAGGGGCAAGATTCATCGCAACAATATAATTATCGCCCAGTGCATTCTGCAAATTATCACGCGCTGCAAGCTGAGTATCATTGTCGAAAACTCTGACCAAAATGCGTTCATTGGCAAATTCAATGCGCTTCACGTCAATGTTGGCTTGCTCAAGACTTTGGCTAACTTGTTCAACGGTTTGCTGATCGACTTGTGCATCGCGGTCAGCTGAAATTTGCACGGCAAAATCTTCGCCGTAAATATTGGGTAACGCATACAAAGCACAACCGAATACAACGATTAATACCAGCAAGGTTTTCCAAACAGGATTTTGATTTAACACAACGTCATTCCTTGGTGATGGGCAGTAAACCCCCCCATCATTAGATTAGATAGCCTTCATTGTACCTTTCGGCAGAACTGCAGTTACCGCCGCTTTTTGGACAACGATATTGTTTGTCTCGTTAAGTGAAACTTCAATAAAGTCTTTGTCTTCGCTAACTTTGGTAATTTTACCTACCAAGCCGCCTTGCGTGAGCACTTCATCACCTTTGCTCAGTGATGAAACTAGATTTTTATGCTCTTTTACACGCTTTGCTTGTGGACGATATAGCAAGAAATAGAAAATTAAACCGAAAACCACCAACATGATTATCATTTCGAAGCCGCCGCCTTGCTGAGCGCCTGCTGCTTGTGCGTGTGCGTTAGATATAAAAAAACTCATATACTTCCCCAGTTATTTATTGTTCTAATGCCGGTACCGGCATGTTTTTCTTTGCGTAAAAATCTTCAACAAATTCGTCTAGCGTATTAGTCGCAATAGCTTCACGCAGACCTTCCATAACTCGCTGGTAGTAGCGTAAGTTATGGATAGTATTCAAGCGCGCGCCAAGTATCTCATTACACTTATCCAAGTGATGTAAGTATGCCCGAGAATAATTTTTACAAGTGTAACAGTCGCAATTTTCGTCTAGTGGCCGCGTATCGGTTTTGTGCGCTGCATTGCGGATCTTAATAACCCCTTCAGTAACAAAGAGATGGCCGTTTCGAGCATTTCGCGTCGGCATCACACAATCGAACATATCAATACCGCGACGCACTGCTTCAACGATATCTTCGGGCTTACCTACCCCCATCAAATAACGCGGCTTTTCTGCCGGAATTTTGGGTGCAGTGTGTTCAATAATGCGGATCATATCTTCTTTCGGTTCGCCAACCGACAAGCCGCCTATCGCATAACCGTCAAAGTCGATATCCAATAAGCCTTCAAGCGAGATATCACGCAGATTCTCATACATGCCGCCTTGTACAATTCCGAATAGTGCAGATGGGCTATCGCCATGCTCATCTTTACTGCGCTTGGCCCAGCGCAATGACAACTCCATCGATAAGCGCGCTTCCTGTTCGGTTGCAGGATATGGCGTACACTCGTCAAAAATCATCACAATGTCAGAACCCAAGTCACGTTGCACTTGCATAGATTTCTCAGGAGTCAGAAGGATTTTTTCGCCATTAATTGGCGAACGAAAGGTAACGCCCTCTTCGGTAATTTTGCGTAAATCGCCTAATGAGAATACTTGGAAACCTCCACTATCAGTCAAAATTGGCTTCTGCCAATGCATGAAACCGTGCAAATCACCGTGTTCTTTAATGATACCTGTGCCTGGACGCAACATTAAATGGAAGGTATTACCGAGACAGATATGCGCACCTGACGCATCGAGCTCTTCAGGCGTCATACCTTTTACTGTGCCATATGTACCGACTGGCATAAAAGCAGGCGTCTCTACTACGCCGCGTTCGAACACCAGCTGACCGCGTCGGGCGCCGCCATCTGTGTTTAACAGTTTAAACTGCATACTTGTTCCGCTGTTATCTAGATAACTAATTTTGGGGCGCGATTATACCAGTTATGACCAGAAGTTCATGTGTTATCCGCTTTTTCAATAAACATCGCGTCGCCATAGCTAAAAAAGCGATATTCAGCTTCGATAGCACGCTCATATGCGTCCATTACATGGTCTCTACCAGCAAAGGCAGAAATCAACATCATGAGCGTCGATTCAGGCAGGTGGAAGTTGGTGACCATCGCATCAACCACGTTGAATTTATAACCGGGGTAAATGAAGATCGACGTATCGTCAAAGAAGGGTTGAATATCGCCACTTGCGGCAGCGGTTTCAAGTGAGCGCACTGACGTGGTTCCCACTGCAACTACTCTGCCCCCGGCCTGTTTTGCAGCATAAACAGCATCGACAACACCCTGAGGGATTTCGGCATATTCCGCGTGCATTTGGTGTTCTTCAATGTTGTCTACACGAACGGGCTGAAAAGTACCCGCGCCAACATGCAGCGTGACAAATGCAATGTTAACCCCTTTCGCTTTGATAGTGTCTAATAAAGCCTCGTCAAAATGTAATCCCGCCGTGGGCGCAGCGACAGCGCCTGGCTTTTCACCGTAAACGGTTTGGTAGCGCGATTTATCGGAATCTTCATCAGGACGGTCGATGTATGGCGGTAAAGGCATATGACCATAATTTTCCAATGACTCCAATACTGAGTCACCACCGTGGAACTGTAGTTCAAACAAGGCTCCTTGACGCCCGGTAACTTCAACGTCAATGGCATCTTCCAAACGTATCATCGAGCCTGGCTTGGGCGCTTTGCTGGCTTTGACGTGAGCCAACGCACATTGAGATTCAGTAATCCGCTCAATCAATACTTCGACCTGGCCACCGGTTGATTTTTTGCCGAGCAACCGAGCTGGGATAACTTTTGTATTGTTAAAGACTAAAAGATCATTGGGCTGCAACAGCGCTACAATATCGGTAAATTGACGGTGGACAACCTCACCACTATTGCCATTTAGGCACAACATTCGACTCGCGGTGCGCTGTTCGGTAGGGTATTTAGCGATCAAACGCTCGGGTAACTCGAAGTTGAAGTCGGCCAATTTCATATCAATGTGCTCGCGATATTAGAATGCATAAAAGGTTTAAAGGAAACGGGGCGGGATTTTACGTATGAAGGCGAATACTAGCAATGCGTTTTTGATACCGAAATATGCTCGATAAAGCCGAAGCTATCGGCTAAATTATAATCAACATTGCAAACAGTGTTGTTCTCCTTTCTAGTATTTATCCTTGCCTGGCGATATGCCGGGCATTTTTTATCTGATGCGAAGCGATGTCAATTAGCTTAACGTGAACTTACATCAGTGAAGATCTCTTCAAGTTCTTGCATGCTTAAATTCTTAACCTGCAGAGCTGACAATATCTGTAACAGTAGATCAGCACCTAAAATGCCCTTATTGACTTTATTTCGCAGATTATCGGCGCTTTGCTGGGTACCAGCAGCTGCCAAGCGCTCGCTTAATTCCTGATAACGCACATCGCGGCGCGACATTTCTGTTTTGATCAACCGTTGCACTACTGAACGCCATTGCAGCGTTGTGTTCGCACTCATAAAAACCTCACGTTTGTGAATTATATATTACAAATATATATCATTTTACACTTTTAGATAAATTATAGTTTGACAAATAATGAATTTAATTGCTACTCTTTTCTGGCAATCAAAAATATTCATTGGTTGCGTAGTTTTCTAAACGAAACAGCGTTACAGTGGAATACAGCTAAATAACGCAACAGGAGAATGTCAATGAGCTGGAATTTGCAAGATCTGTCGAAACTGCTTAGTGAGCACGAGCAATATGTCATCACGGAAGAAGCCGATTGTCTATTAATCGCTAACGAAGATGGAATTGATGCATGGCTCGCAATCAGTGGTGAACAAATCTTGGTCGAAAGCCTTTTGTTCGCAGTGTCTGAAGTGGAAGACAGCGTCGCTTTAAACGATGAAATTTTGCGTACCCACATGGTATTTCCATTAACGACTGTCGGCATCTCAAGTGTCGGTGGTGAAGACTACTACACTGCATTCGGTGCGCTGAGTGCACAATCGAAAAGTGAGAGCGTGTTAATCGAATTGGAGACATTGTTCCAAAATGTCGAGTCGTTTATCGATGCTTACCAATCTCATTTGAAATAATCTTCATAGCCTGTAAGGAGAATTACTATGTCAGTATGGCGTAAATTAGTGACTGCCGTTAAAGGTGGAGCAACGGAAGCGGCGCAAACTGTCGTTGACAGCCAAGCTATTCGAATCCTCGAACAAGAAATTCGCGAGGCTAAAGAAGAGTTGCGCAAGTCGGATCATGCGCGCACTCAAATCCTCGCTAAATGTAAATTAGCACAACAGAAGGTTGATAGTATCAACGCGAGCATTACGCAATATGAAGAACACGCGCGCAAAGCCATTGATACCGACCGTCAATTGGCGCTTGATTGTGCACAAAAAGTATCGGACTTGAAGGCTGAGCTAGAGTCGGAACAAACATACTTAGACCAATTCAAAAAGTCTGAAGTACAGTTGGCCGGGAATATTTCACAAGCTAAAGCCAACCTACGTCGTCTTGAGCAACAAGTCGACATGGTTAAGGCCACAGAGTCGGTGCAAAAAGCACAGGTCGCTGTTTCTTCTCGTCATATGGGAGCAAACAGTAAAATGAAGACCGCAACTGAGTCTTTACAGCGTATTCAAGATCGCCAAAATATGCGCAATGCAGAACTTGAGGCCGCCGAAGAACTCGCAACAAGTGAATCTTCAGACGACCTTGAGAAGCGCTTAGCAGACGCCGGTATTAAAGGCGGTCAAACCTCAGCTGATGATGAACTAAGCCGTATTTTAGGTAAATAAGCTAAATGAGTTCATCAAGCATGAGCATATGGTTAAAAGTCCGTAAAGTCATGCTGCAGTATTTTGCAGAAGCGCGCTGGTATACCATACTAGTCGCGCTTTTGTTTTATGGTATCAGTAGCTGGGTGCTGCTCTATATCGCTGATGAGCATGCCCTTTTAGGGCTGTACGACTTTATCTACTGGCTAGCGGTTACTGGCTCAACGGTCGGTTATGGTGATTTGTCGCCCGCTACACCGGCGGGTAGGATGATCGTCGCATTTTATGTCATTCCTCTCGGACTCAGTATATTCGCATTAGTTGTTGGCCGTATTGCTAGCTGGGTATCGGCACAATGGCAAAAGGGAGTATTAGGTTTGAAAAAACTCACAGTAGAAAATCACGTATTAGTCATTGGTTGGAACGAAGCGCGAACACTACAACTCCTGAAGTTACTTCTCCAGGAGCGGGCAGATATCGCGGATACACCGGATATCGTATTGTGCGTGAAAGCAGATGTAACCAACCCGTTGCCGGGCGAAATTGAGTTCGTCAAAGTCAACTCATTCAACAATGAAGAAATGGATCGTGCCGGCGTAGCGCAAGCGCGCACCATAATCATCGACAACCCAATGGACGACGTAACAATGACAACGGCGTTGTTTTGTGCGCAGCGCAATTCAGAAGCCCACCTAGTCGCCTATTTCCAAGACGAAAACCTCTCTAAGTTACTCGAGCAACACTGCCCTAACGTTGAATGCACGCCAAGTGTAGCCGTAGAGATGCTGGCGAAATCAGCGTTTGACCCGGGCTCGAGTGTACTGCATCACGATCTGTTAGACGTTGAGGAAGGACAAGCACAATATTCACTGCGCGTGCCTGAAAATGCCCAAGAAGCACCTTTAACTGCGATTTTTGTCTCGCTAAAACAGCAATACGATGCAATTTTTATCGGCTATGCACCACAAGGTGATTACCGCAAGATGCGAGTAAACCCATCGCTAGAAGAGCGAATTAGTGCAGGCGATAAATTATTCTATATCGCCAAGCAACGCATTAATAATATTGACTGGTCACGTCTGGTGAATGCACAAGGAGAATAACTGTGTTTAAAAAATGGTTTGGTAAGGAACAACCCAAAACACCTAAAGCGCCAGAAATCATGGGGTTGTATTTGGGCGGCTCGTTTGAATTAGACGAATTAAAAATGCGCTTGTTAGTGCCCCAACTAATGATTGAGCAACCTGCAACTAAGCATTTGATCCAAGCTGTTGGTGAAGCTCCCTTAGACAGTGGCGGCAAGATGTTGCGTTTCTACACGGATGACGATGCGTTTTTACAAGTAATATTAGACGGTGGTGATACTGAAAATCACATTACCGATGTTAAGCTTTGGTATTTTTATGATACGCAAACAGTCGGTAATGACAGTCAATGGCAAAATCTCCTAAGTAGCGGTGTTTCATCACCCACTTATCCGCTTGAAGGAGAGACCTTTATTCGCGTATGGAATGCCGTTGGGGAGCAATCACCACCAATAGCTGTAACCGAGCAAACCTTCGAACAAGACGGTGATACCAGCAATACTGACCAGTTTATGATGTTATACGAACGCGAATTGGAAGGTGATAATGCTGAATACTTGCTAGTTGCCGCAGAAGAAAAGATAGTTGGATACAATAAAGACCGTTGTTTGGTGGTTAGCACTGGATTTGATATTCAGCCGACAGACATTCGCATAAACGGTTAACTTTAAACGCTAGACAATAAATATTGAGGAAATCTCATGGATGCACTGTTTGATTCAATTGCTGGACTCGGAAATTTTGCGCTTTATTTTGCGATCAGTATTGCCTTTATTTTTATCTTCAAAGTAATTTACGCCTTGGTGACTCCGCACGATGAATGGAAACTGGTCAAAGAACAGCAGAGTACTGCAGCGGCGGTAGGGTTCGGCGGAGCGATCATTGGTTTCGCTATCGCACTCGGTGGCGCCGTAGCCAACTCCCAATCGTTAATTGACTTTGTTGTTTGGGGTATTGTGGCAATTATCGCTCAGGCTTTGGCATTCGCGATCTTGCGTTTTACATTCATGCCCAAAATAGCTGAGCGTATTAATAATAACGAAGTGTCTGCGGGTATTATGCTAGCCGCAGTATCTATCGCTGTAGGTACGATCAACGCAGCTTGTATGACCTATTAAGGGAGACGCCGTTATGACTACACGTAAACGTTCTACGTCTATTCGCCTGTCGAGGATGCGCAAGCGCTTTGCGCTTAAGCCTCTCGCATTAGGTGTGGCAAGTGTATTTTTGTCAGCTTGCGGTGGCGAGCGTCAAGATAGCGTTATCTACACCACGCTCGATGAATGTATTGAAGATAATCCAGCTTCTGCGGCAGCGACTTGTCGCGCGGCATATGAGGAAGCCCTTGCCGAAGCAACGCGTACCGGCCCCAAATTTGCCACGCAGCCAGACTGCGAGCACGAATTTGGCAGCAATCAGTGTAGAGCTGTAGAGACCAATACGGGGTCTTTCTTTATGCCATTTATGGCCGGCTATATGGTCAGTAACCTGCTCTCACCGAGCCGTTATTATTACCAACCACTCTATACATCGTACTCACCCTATTCTCCTTTTAGAATGCGGTGGGCCATGGCCGATGGTACTGTTTTTGATGGCGATATAAGGAAACGCAAGTATCGCGTGCGTTCTTCAACGTACGATAAGAAACCCACGGTTTCGCGAACCATCAAGCGCGGCGGGTTTGGCAGCAGCGTAAGGGCAAAATCGAGCTGGGGAAGTTCTTCTCGAAAATCGGGCTGGGGAGGCTAATTTGCTGCGCATCCCTATTGCGGAAAGGCAGAATTGGCGACAGCGTGCAACAGAGTTTGGTTTCCATTTCCATACGATGTATGGCGAGCCCTACTGGGATGAATCAGCCTATTACCAATTTACCCTAGCTCAAATCGAGAACGACATAGAAGATCCAACTGCTGAGCTGCATCAGATGTGTCTTGCAGCAGCAGAGCGCGCAGTTAGCAACGAATCGCTGCTAAAGAAGTTTCAAATACCCGAGGACTTTTGGTCGGCGATTGCCGAATCGTGGCAACGACGCGATCCGTCCTTGTATTCCCGATTGGATTTGGTCTACAACGGCTCTGGCCCAGCCAAGTTTCTTGAAAACAATGCAGATACACCAACCTCACTGTACGAATCTGGTTTCTGGCAATGGCTTTGGCTCGAAGACAATGTCGACTCAGGCGCACTACCACGGCAGGCAGATCAATTCAATTCTTTACAAGAAAAGTTAGTTAATCGCATCGCCACCATCGCGCGCGCGCAAGGCATTGAGCAATTGTATTTCAGTTGTTGTAAAGATACCGTCGAAGACCGAGGAACCGTTCAATATCTGCAAGATTGTGCAACCGAGGCAGGAATTGCCAACCGTTTTGTGTATATTGAAGATATTGGCCTTGGATTTGATACCGATAATATGTCTGTATTTACCGACCTTGATGATCAACGCATTGATGCCTGCTTCAAGCTCTACCCTTGGGAATTTATGCAGCGGGAAGAGTTTGCTGAGGCAATCCTAAAATGCCAAACTCATTGGCTTGAGCCTATGTGGAAGTCAGTATTGTCGAATAAGGCATTACTGCCGCTATTATGGGAAATGTATCCCAATCACCCCAATCTTCTTCCCGCATTCTTTGCTGAGGATATTAGTCGCGGTAAGGTTAGTCTTGATAGTACTCAACGCTGGGTGCATAAACCCATATACAGCCGCGAAGGCGCAAACATCAAAATAACCGAAGGAGACAATACGCTCCTTGAAACTGAAGGTCCATACGGCGAAGAAGGGATGATTGTGCAGGCCTATCACGCCCTCCCCCGTTATGCTGATAACCACACCTTGATTGGTTCATGGTTGGTTGATGACCAACCTGCCGGTATTTCGGTGCGTGAGGATGCTTCACCCATTACTCAAGATTTATCGCGGTATATACCGCACATTATCGCTTAGTGGCTTCAACGCCATGCAGGTAGAGCTGAGTACCCGCTAGCGACAATAAACAATAAGCCGTAAAGCAATAAAAACCTTGACCTACTGCAGACAATGTTTGAGTGCTCACCTCAACGGCAAAAGACAAACCAAATACGCTAAACTCTTGAACCTGAGCAGTATTCGCGTGATTGGTTGATAACACAGCAAGAAAAATAGCAACAACAAAGACATCCGCCATAGACCACTTGCCAATTCCTGTAACAAAACGCAGTATACGTTGTTCGCTGGCCGCATTTTTTTGAAAATAGGCAATACTGACCAACGATGTTTTCGCCACAGGTATACACACAGAGAATGCGAAGATTAGAACAGCAACCAACAGTCGTTCATCCGCCCATAAATCCTGTACCGTGGCGATAATAGATAATTCTTTGTTCAATAATTCGGTAACAAATGCCGAGCCGCTTAAGTTGGCAGCCATTTCCATATCTAAAGTTATCATGGGTAACAATATACCTGGAAAAAACAATGCTAACGCCAAAAGATTGATCGCAAAACCCAAGTGACGTTTTTTCATTGTTTACTCCTACATCAGCGACTCATTATTGAGTTGCATAGGTTACACAAGTCGATAGTGCAAGTCACAACCATGCGAGTGAAATATGTAAGGAAATATCACAAACAAACCACCGGAAGCTAGGGCGTGTTAACATGGTAAACAACAATTATCGACGAGACCAACATGGCAGTAAAAACACATCTGCGCTTTATCATAATGATATGTTTTGTACTGATCGCAATTGAGGTGATCAATATGTTCACCGGGCGCATGCTTTCGAGTTTCGGTGTAATACCTCGCAATATCGAATCACTGCCAATGATCTTCACCAGTCCGTTCGTGCATGGCAACTTGGCGCACTTGATTGCCAACATCACCACATTGGTTGTGATGCTGTTACTCATGATGACCCAAAATCAGCGCCGTATGATTTGGATCTCGATATGGCTGATTGTCTTTACCGGCTTGTGTGTTTGGCTATTTGGGCGTTCAGCAATTCACCTCGGCGCAAGTGGGATCATTTATGGTTATTTTGGTTTCTTACTTTTGGCTGGGTGGCGCAGTAAACGCAAGCGTATGATGCTCATTTCAGTGGTCGTAGCATTGGTTTATGGTTCACTATTGTTTGGTGTTCTGCCGACTCGCGGCTTTGTCAGCTGGGAGTCACATTTATTCGGTTTTATTGGTGGATTAATTGCTGCTTGGTATTGGGCAAAGTGATATCAGGCGCTATACTGGCCCACCGATAGAAGAACACTAAGTTGTAGTATGAACCAAGAAACGGTTAAACCAGCCAGTGAGAAGCCACCGCAAAACAGCGGTTTTTTCGGCAATCTGATATTTAACATTATCATTCCAGTCGTGATCATGACTTACGCTAGCTCAGATGAATATTTGGGCCCAGCATGGAGCATAGTGGCGGCTTTGAGCTTCCCAATTGGTTACGGTTTATGGGACTTAAAATCATCGGGCAAAGTGAACCCATTCTCCATTCTTGGCATTATCAGTGTTTTACTTACTGGCGGAATTAGCCTACTTGAATTACCTGCTGAATATATCGCGGTAAAAGAAGCGGCGATCCCAGCGCTTATTGGTATTGCTGTCATTATTACTCAGTACACCAATAAACCATTGGTAAAGATTTTGGTGTTAAATGAGCAAATCATTAATTGGCCACACTTGATTCAGGTGCTCGAAGAAAAAGGCTGTACGCTTGAATTTAATCGCAAAGTGGCGATTAGTTCTTACATTGTTGCCAGTTCTTTTTTCCTATCCGCGGTGCTCAATTATATTTTAGCTAAAGTTATATTGGTAAGCCCGCCAGGCACTACTGAGTACACTGAAGAACTAGGCCGCATGACAGCTTTGAGCTATCCGGTGATTGTAATCCCTAGCATGATTTTATTGATCACTGCGCTTTGGTATTTGTTTGCGCAAATCAGAAAGATAACGGGTGAAGATATCGAAGAGTTTCTCAACCAATAATCTTTTTAGGTGCATGCGCGTATCCAATTGAAAAGTTAAAGGATATGCTCGTTGATTGAGGTCAATAACTTAGTCAAAAAAATTGATAGTGTTCAGCACGGTGTTAATTCGCACAGTGCCGCAACGATTATCAATGAGTTGGAGCTCGTCATTAAGCAAGGCCACAGTGCCTCAGTTCAAGGTGCAAGTGGCTGTGGGAAAACAACTCTACTACACCTTCTAGCGGGATTGGATACGCCCTACTCAGGCTCGATATCTGTCGCAAACAAGCCCATCCACACCTATGATGAATCTCAGTTAGATATTTATCGTCGCTGTAATATCGGTATCGTTTTTCAGCAATTTCACTTACTCGAAAGCCTAAATGTCGAAGACAATATCAACTTCACTGCGCGTTTATCTGGCGTTTTAGACCCAGACCATATCAATAACTTAATCACTCAACTGGAGATTGCACATTTACGCGCTCAGCCAGTAACGCAACTTTCCGGAGGAGAGCAGCAACGCGTCGCAATAGCGCGTGCATTGGCGCACAAACCCAACGTTTTACTCGCCGACGAGCCAACTGGCAACCTTGATGAATTAACCAGTAGCAAAGTCAGTGAGCTATTGTTTGCGACCTGTAGAAATTTGAACACTACACTTTTAGTTGTTACTCATAGTGCTGAAGTGGCGGCATTAGCCGATGTCGTCTACCACATGACAGCGGGCCGTCTGTTGCAAAACGAACTACAGGATACCAATAGCTAATATGTACAGCGCTATACTGCAAGCCAGTACGGCACATGTTCGACAACATCCATGGCCAGTTGTATGGCTCATACTGGCAATAACGGCAGCGGCTGCCGGGCTAACCGCCGTATTAATTCTCAATAACGCGGCTCACCAAGACTACCAGCAACAATCTTCACACATCCCAGTGCTTACTGACTTCGAAATTGCCGGCACGATTAGCAGTACTGAGCCGCTCTCGATCGAACAACACAAAGCATTTTACAGCACAGCGCGAACAGCAGGACTCCCTGAGGTTATAGCTTTTCAGCGTTTGAATATGCGACTCACACTCAATAGTGATACACACGATGTTACTATTTATGCAATCGACGCTGCCGCATTAGCGTCACTTGCTGGCGAAGCTAAGCCTGATCCATTAGGCTTGTTGGGCGCAATCGCGGTTTCCCATGATATTGCCAAGGGCCTAATTGAAGACTCTGAGCTGCTACTTGAAGCCAATGAACAAGCACTTGGATTGCCTTGGGTTGCATTGCCAGATAGACAAAATATGCGCTCTACAATACTGTTAGATTTACACGCACTCGCACAACTCAATGTATCACTACAACCCAGTTATCTCGTTTTCACCACCAACTCTGCGGATGACATTACAAATTACCTTATTGAGCACCCCTTTCAATTTATTCCTGTAGTTGCAACAGATAGTCCTATAGCCATAACTCGTAGCTTTCACATGAGTCTGTTAGCTATGTCTTTAGTGATGTTCTTAGTTTGCTTTTTTATTGTGGTAAACGCGTTGAACCTTTTTATCGCTGGTCGTTTGCGCATGCTGAAAATTTTGCGACAGCTGGGGGTCAGCCGCCAAACGATTGTCCACTTGCTACAGTTTGAATTATCGCTTTATGCGATTGCAGGTGCTCTAATGGGGATTATCCTAGGGCAATTTACCGCGTATCTTTTAGCCCCATCAGTGGCTACCACGCTAAATAATTTATTTGGTGTGCCGGTATCACTGGGCGAGCTTTTTCACCTTCCTATATACGTGCCAATCATTGCCATCTGCTTAATTACGACACTGGTTAGTGCGATTTTGCCAATGAAACGTCTAACCAGCCAGCTATCCCAAATTGCGCCAATGCCGATGCCAGGCGTAACATCTCTAAAAGCCAAAATATACAGTATGCTTCTTGCAAGCATAGCACTTTGCGGGATAGTCTTTGCCACCCACCTAATCACTGTCTTTGGTACTATCGCGGCGTTACTGTTGAGCGGAGTGGCAAGTCTGTTTTGGTGGTACCCTGCTCTTCTTAGTTTATTGGTGAAAATCAGTAAGCGAACTGGCCCGTTGGTTCATTGGACGTTCTCTCACTCAAAAGTGATCGCAACGCATAGTAAACTCGCCAGTGCCGCGTTCTTTATTGCATTGGCAACCCACATTGGTATGACAACAATGGTCGATAGTTTTCGCACAGCCACTAAAGGTTGGCTGCAACATCGACTGATAGCGGCGCACTATTATTACGGTGACAAAGCGACTTTGTTTAGCCTACAGCAGAAACTTATTCAAGATGGGATCCGAACCCAGGAACGATACCAAATGGACCTCCATTGGCAGCATGGAGAGGCTGGCTTTGCAGCGCAAACCTATAGTTACCCATCAACAGCGGATTACATGCAAGGGCTTCAAGTGGAGCGTATTTCACCTGACGGCATAAGTGAATTTAGCAGTCATCGCGGCGTTTTTGTCAACCAACAGCTGGCCTATCGACAAGGCCTTGATCTTGGCGACATATTAATGGTCGAAGTGGCAGATACAAGAATAGGTTTAGCGATAGTGGGTATTCACTATGATTTTGGCAATCCTGACGCCCAAGTATTGCTACCGCTTGATTTATTGTTGCAAACCGCGTGGACAAATGAGCAAGTCGCAACTCAAACTGTTAGCGTTGTGGCGATTCATTCGCACGATATTATTGCGTTACAACAGCATTTAGGTGAATTGGGATTGCCCGCTGATCGACTTTATTCTCGTGAACGACTGCTGGAAATTAGCTTGGCTGCGTTTGATCAAACCTTTGTGATAACAGATGCATTAAATCTTGTAACTCTGCTTGTTGCAGTATTTTCTTTGATCACCTCAATTCTACTGATAACTAACCAGACCCAATACGTAAGCGGCATATTGCGCAGTATTGGCGTCACTCGCGCACAATTGATTTTGAGTTTGCTTTGCCAATACTTGGTGATTGCCCTGCTTACAGCGATATGTGCATTACCATTTGGCGTGGCCCTAGCCTATGTTTTGGTTAACAAAGTCAATCTCGTTGCTTTTCAATGGCTATTTCCACTGACAATCGATGGGCCAGCGATGTTGATTGCCATGGGTTCTAGCCTCGCAATTATAATCATATTGAGCTGTGTGCCTATTTTATTGAACCAGTCACGTTCACTACGGGAGCAAATTCAGTGTCGCGAATAAACCCTTTAGCAATACTGGTATTGGCGCTGCTCACTTTTGCTTTGGGAAGTTATTATATATCTTCCGCCAAAGCGCCAGAGTCTAGTTCACTATATGGTGGCCTTGTGCAAGCTTCCGAATCGCTAGCACAGATTACCCCTCAATACACCTTGAGCTTTCCATTTGACCATCGAGCACACCCTGAATTTGCCGTTGAATGGTGGTATTTCACCAGTAATCTTAGGTCGAATAGTACGCCTGTACAACGTTACTCCGTGCAATTTACTTTATTCCGTTTTAACCGGGGCCAACTGACCCAAAGCCCTTGGTCAGATGGTCAACTATACATGGCACACGCGTCGATACACACGCCAGAAGAGCATTACTTCAGTGAACGATTCGCATCTGGAGGACTTAAGTATGCTGGCGTTTCAACTGATCCTCTAGTCATTCAGTTGGAAGATTGGAGCTGGCGTTCAACAACTGAGCAACTCTTACCTGCGCGTCTGCATATGCCGCTTAAAGGTGTTGATTTAATGCTCTCACTTAACGCCGCAGGCCCCATAGTTCTCCACGGTGAGCGCGGCTACAGTCGCAAATCGGCAAGTGGCAGCCACGCATCCATGTACTACAGCCAACCATTTATCGAAGTATCAGGGAGCTTGACTACGGCAACGAGCGATGTATCTCTTGTTGGCCAGGGGTGGTTTGATCACGAGTGGACATCCCAAGTGCTGAATGAACAAACCCAAGGTTGGGATTGGTTTTCGTTACATTTGGACAGTGGCGAGAAATTGATGGCCTTTCGTATGCGTATAAATAATCAGGCCGATCACGTTACTGGTACTCTCATAGCGGCCAATGGTGAGACCCAGAGCCTAAGCCCTAATGAACTAAGTCTAACGCCACAAAATTATGCCCAACATGAGCAACGCAAATTTCCGGTGCACTGGCGTATAGAGGTGCCTAGCCATGGGGTGGATGTTGAGCTAGTGCCACTTAAGACCGATCAATGGAATCTCGGGCGTTTCCCGTATTATGAAGGCGCTGTAACTGTTACGGGTAGCCACAGCGGCAAAGGTTTTATGGAGCTAACGGGTTATTAACAGCGCCAACTATCCTTAAACGAACACACTTTTTCATCTGACTCTGACGGTATTTGCTCTTCAGCAAAGGGCATTACCGATTCTGCGTTGTCGCGGCGATCTGTTCCCAGAAGTTGGAAAATTTTCTTAGCTATATCGGTGTTATCTTGTGCCCCGCGAAACATGCCTGCCCCTATGCCAAATGAGAATACACCAACATCTACCCCCGTGTGACCAGAGGTAGTCCAGCCAGTGTTGGTACGTGCATCAACAATGCTATTGAGAACCCCTTGTTGTTCCCATCTGGAAGCGGACGTATCAATTTGCAATACCAATTCGCGCTCAGTATCGTTAAGCGCAAAGCCAAAGCCTTGTTCAACAAGTTCAACCCAATTATCAGTGGCAGGCAAAGCGTCAACAATAGTCGGAACAGATAATTGCATGGTGTGCAAAAACTCAGGGCTCCAACGATATTCACCATCAGCGGCTATGGATAACCCACCCGTGCTATGATCGGCCGTTAGTACAACTAATGTGTCGGGGTTGCTTTGTACGTACTCACGCAAAAATTCGATGGTCAGCGCCAAATCGTGCATTTCGGCCATAGCTGATGAAATATCGTTGGCATGCCCCGCCCAATCAACCAGACTCGCCTCTACAAGTAAGAAAAATCCATTGGGGTTTTCTAAATGCTTAATTGCGTGTTGCGTCATATATTGCAACCGGTTAACGCGACTGTCGTCTAGTGCCCAGGGTACTGCCACAGGTGCGAATAAACCCAATACACGAGTTTGTTTAGTTAACGTGGCCAGTTTGTTATAGGTATCAACATACTGAAATCCAGCGTCAATGAATTCTCCAGTAATGTTGCGGTCTTCGCGTTCGAAAAAGCGCTGCCCCCCACCTAACATCACATCGAGAATAAAATCATTATTAATCCGGTCATCGAAAAAGCTGTCAGCAAGCTGGTTGTAGTTTTCGCGACTCTCATTTGCAGCAACATATGAGGCAGGCGTAGCATGGACAATTTGTGAGGTAACGGCGATGCCAGTTTTCATACCATTTAGTCGCGCTTGATGCAGCACGGTTCTTACGGGTTGTTTATCAGCATCGACCCCTATGGCACCGTTATAGGTCTTGACCCCTGTCGCTAGTGCTGTGGCACTTGCCGCTGAATCAGTAATGTATCCCGAGATTTGTGCTGGATAGGTACTCGCTGTACCCACCAAAATATCGTCAAACACTACCGGTTCAACCCTTGCGGTCAAAGGATCATCACTATAATTGCGATACGCCGTGATATACGCAGGCCCCATACCGTCTGCGACGACCATAATGACGTTTTTTGGTTGACTTGAATAACGACTTGAGACTTGAACATCTGACTGAGCTGCTTGGCAGGCAAACAAGGTTGCGGTCAATCCCGCAACTGCGACAGTTTTGAAAATTCCCATTTAACGGTCCAGAAATAACTAACCGTTCCATTGTAAAGCAGCCGCGGCGTAAGTGAAGTGTTAAATGTTGAGAACTTCACGCATCCGCTCTTGAACAACATCAACGAGCAAATCTGGCTGAAATTTGGAAATAAAGCGGTTACAACCGACTTTCCTCACCATTGCCTCATTGAAGCGGCCGCTCAATGACGTATTTAAAGCGATAAACAAATCACTCATGCGCTCATCGTCTCGAACCTCTGCCGTGAGGCGATAACCATCCATTTCGGGCATTTCAGCGTCAGTAAACATCATCAATATCTCATCCGTAACGTGTTTACCAAGATCGGCCCAACGTTGTAACAGTTGTAATGCTTTTAATCCGTCATTAGCCTCTATAATTTCGATGCCCAACTGTTCCAGCGTATCGCGGATCTGCTTACGCGCTGTGCTGGAATCATCAACAATTAGAATTTTTTGCCCATTGAGATGGCTGATCACATCGTGGTCGAGAATTTCTTCAGTGATTTGAATGTCGTAATCAATGATTTCCGCCAGAACTCTCTCAACGTCGATTATTTCAACTAATTCCCGCTTACCTTCGATATCAATTTGAGTAATAGCGGTTAGATAATTTGCTTTGCCGGTAGTATTCGGAGGCGGCTGAATATCGCTCCAAGAAGTATTGACAATATTTAACACTTCGCCAATCAAAAAACCTTGAACACTGCGATTGTACTCAGTGATGATTACATTGAGGTGTTGCTTCTCTTGTGCCTCACCACGCAACGGCGGCATTTTAATCGATTGGCGTAAGTCAATAACGGGAATTGAAGCCCCGCGGTAATTAGTCACTCCCTTTAGGTATTGATGCGAGCCAGGCATTTGGTTGAGCCTAGGCACCGTGATGACTTCTTTAACCTTGAAGACATTAATTGCGAACACATGCCTAGTCCCGAGCTTGAACATCAATAGTTCAAGACGGTTTTCACCAACTAGTTGCGTACGTTGGTCGACCGAAGCCAGTATTCCAGACATTGCTTTCTCTAATTCAACACAAGCTCTAAAAGCATAGACCGACTATTTGATTCTGACAATTCAACGCTCAATGAATAACTGACTATACTCTTTCCACTAACTGTAATTCTGCACTCCGTAAAGAATGTGCGTTTATTTGGTCGTCGAGCGGTTGTCCGATTTAGCCGTTGATGATGACGATAAAGCCATTCACTTCATTTATATCGAATATGAAAAATATATTATTCAGTTATTATGCGTTTCAGCTTAGGATGTCATCACACCTCACCACTACCCTATATTTTTTTAAGAGGAATTATGATGTCTCAGTATCAACAAGACCTAGATTTAATCGCTGAGTTGAAAAATGCTCAAAAAGGCACTTGGAATGGCATAAATCCAGAATATGCGGCACGTATGAAGCTGCAAAATCGTTTTAAGACAGGCTTAGATATCGCCAAGTACACAGCTGCAATCATGCGTAAAGACATGGCTGATTATGACGCGGACAGCAGCCAATACACGCAATCATTAGGTTGCTGGCACGGCTTCGTTGGCCAACAAAAAATGCTTGCGGTTAAGAAGCATCAAGGTACAACTAATAAGCGCTATCTATACCTATCTGGTTGGATGGTTGCTGCGTTGCGTTCAGAGTTTGGTCCGCTACCGGATCAATCAATGCACGAGAAGACCAGCGTTCCAGCGTTGATTGAAGAGCTGTATACCTTCCTTCGCCAAGCCGACGCGCGTGAACTTGGTGACTTATTCAAACAATTAGACGCCGCTAAAGCCAAAGGTGAAGACACCTCAGACATCCAAGCTAAAATTGATAACTACGAAACTCACGTAGTGCCAATTGTTGCAGATATCGACGCAGGCTTCGGTAATGAGGAAGCCACTTATTTACTCGCTAAAAAAATGATTGAAGCAGGTGCTTGCTGTATCCAAATCGAAAATCAGGTGTCTGATGCTAAGCAATGTGGTCACCAAGACGGTAAGGTTACGGTTCCACATGAAGACTTCCTGGCAAAAATTAACGCGGTGCGTTACGCGTTCTTGGAACTAGGTGTTGACGATGGTGTTATTGTTGCGCGTACTGATAGCTTAGGTGCTGGCCTCACGCAGAAAATTCCAGTATCAAACAGCCCTGACGATCTTGCCTCACAATACAACGCGTTTTTAGACACTACGCCGGTTAACAGCGTTGCTGATCTTAACGATGGTGAGTTAGCAATTAAGCAAAACGGTGAGTTAGTTAAACCAACTCGCTTACCAAATGGCTTATTTAAGTTTAAAGACAATACTGGTTTTGAGCGCGTAGTGCTTGACTGTGTAACTTCTTTACAACACGGTGCAGACTTACTTTGGATTGAAACTGAAAAACCACACGTCGGTCAAATCGCCGCAATGGTTAATGCCATCCGCGAAACGGTGCCAAATGCTAAGTTAGTTTATAACAACTCACCATCATTCAACTGGACGCTCAACTTCCGTCAGCAAGTGTTTGATGCTTGGTCTGAAGCAGGTAAAGATGTCTCTGGTTATGACCGTGCAGCATTGATGAGCGTAGCGTACGATGATTCTGAATTAGCCGCTGAAGCTGACGCTCGAATCCAGTCTTTCCAAGCAGATGCAGCGCGTGAAGCGGGTATTTTCCATCATCTAATTACGCTTCCAACTTATCACACTGCGGCACTTTCTACTGATAATTTGGCCAAAGGTTACTTCGGTGACGAAGGTATGTTGGCGTACGTGAAAGGTGTTCAGCGTCAAGAGCTTCGCCAAGGTTTAGCTTGTGTTAAACACCAGGCAATGGCTGGTTCAGACTTAGGTGATACGCACAAAGAATACTTCTCTGGTGACCAAGCACTTAAGGCAGCTGGTGAAGATAACACGATGAATCAATTCGATGTTTAACCCTCTTCGATGTCGACTCGCTTAAACCGTTAGTTCGACACATTTCCAAGCCCGCTTTATGCGGGCTTTTTTATGCTCGCTCAGGGTTGGGATAAAGCATTTTGTGTAACAGTTTCTGCCGAAACGGTTGCCAATGACCAGCGGGTTGAGCCAAGCGATTGGCAATGATCCACATCACTTGAGGATTGTGGCCCAGCCCCATATGACTGCCCCTTACCTCAATATTCTCAGCAAATGCTGACTCATGCGCCCAGTCATCGCGACACGCCTGCCAATGGGCGATGCCATCCGTGCGTGAGTATATCGCTGAACTTGGCACTGGTGGCGGCTTGAGCATACGCTGCATAGCGCCGGCTTCGCGCTCTGACATATCACCATTGATAAGCTGAAAAATACGGGCTACGACCGGCGCGGCACCTTTTGGACCATTGAATGGACTGCCTAGAGAAATAACTTGGCGCACGCAATCAGGTATGACGCGCGCAATTTCACGGGCCAGAATACCGCCCAAACTCCAGCCAACTAAACTCACTTTACTATCGTGACGAACGTGATGTTCTATGACTTGGTTAAGTAGCTGATCACTGAGTAAGTTCTTACCACCGACTATATGGGTTCCCACATTGCGTCCGAGTCCCCAACCGACCGTTTGATAGCCCTTAATTTTCAGAAAAGTGCGCAATAAACCGGTGCTGCGATCACTGGCGAGAAAACCGGGTAGTACCATCACCGGATGACCGTCACCGCGAGGCGCGCGCATCAA
>CAXRGW010000047.1:0-33272 GCA_964230255.1 Alteromonas sp. | reverse complement strand
CCCTGCTCAGGGCTATATACCTGTGGTGCATTCGCAGCTACTACACGACCTGTAGCTGACACATCGCGAATCAAATCACCCATTTCAACTCGACCAATTTGGATAGCGGCGCGGTCGATTGATTGTTGCGCACTTGGTTGGCTAATGATTGCATGCGCAGATAAACCAATTAGCAATACGCTAATAAGACCAATAATTATGGCCTTTAATGGTCGTCGTGATGATGTAATTACCTCATCCTGTCCGCTGGTATCTTTAATCATACTGCTATCTCCAAATACGCAATTGGTTTTCGTGTACGGCGATCATCATGGCTAATAGCAGAACCGTCAGTGCGGGGGTTAATAGTAATGCTAGCATCGCGTTTCCTTTTGAGTAGCCATTCAATCTAATAACCCGACGTAGCGAACAACGTGCCAACTTATAAAGCTATGATTTAATTAGGGTTTTAAAATATGGGGAGGTCTGTGATATGTCCGCGGACACAAAAAGTGTCCGCAACGGACACTTTTGTACACAGTGAGGGATTGGCCATAATTTAGAATTGCTTGTGTGGACAGTTTGACTTTATGTATCGTAGTGAGTGCGACTCAATAAATAATAAGATTCAGGAGCTAAACCCTATGCTGAAGAAGCTATTTAAACTCTGTTTATTCGCTATGATCATTACCGCCGGCTCTTTGAGTGTGCATGCTGCGAGCTTTGAAATTGAACATTTACCGCAAGTTCAACACGCGGGAAACATCACTGTAGCACCTAACGGTGAAGTGACTGCATATACACTTAGTCAACCGCGCGACCTGATCGCAGGCGATGGAGACGGCCGCGCCGATACACACATATATATTATCCGCGATGACGAGGCACCAGCCTTATTCGTCGGTGGTCACGGCAGTGTTTCGGGATTACAATTTAGCGCCGATAGCAATACTTTATTTTTTAAGACCAAGCGCGACGGCGATAAAAACACTTCGCTGTACTCAATTGCGCTAGCCGGTGGTGAAGCGCAAAAACGCTATGAGTTTGAAACTGGGATCGGCGACTACACTGTGGCAGCCGACGGCAGTACCTTGTATTTCGTGGCGCGTCCCAAAGATGACAAAGAAGATCTCAGTAGCAAAGGGTTTAAAGCCTACGCATTTGAAGAGGACTTTCGACTAGCAGCGCTCTGGCAAGCTAATCTCTCTGATACTGATGCCGAAGCAAAACAATTATTCAACGCTGGTAATGTTTCTAACTTTGACTTATCGCAAGACGGCAAATCACTCGTTGTAGCGGTTGCTCCAACTAACTTGGTTGACGATTTCTACATGAAGCGCGATTTACATGTAGTTAATGCAGAGACGGGAGAGGTAACTAATACTATCGATGTCCCTGGTAAGTTAGGCGCTTTTGAATTTTCAGAAGATGGCGATCAAATAGCCTTCCTTGGTGGTACGGATATTCATGATACTTCTGCTGGCGTTTTGATGCTTGCCAAATCTGATAGTCCTGAGGTGACGCAACTGACTAAGGATGCGGAACAACACATACAGGACATCGATTGGTTGGATGATGATATTTTGGCCGTTGTACACCGCGGGGTTGAAAGTGCTTTGGTAGTATATGCAACAGACGGTAATGAAGAACGCACCTACCGCACCTTTCAGGACATTGTGGTACGCAGCGTCGATGTGGGTGATGATGAGATTCGCTTTACCGCCGACAGTCCGATGCATCCACGCGAGGTGTTTAAAATTCGTCGTGGAAAATCTGAGAAGCTGTCTAACCACAATGTTTGGTTGGCCGATATCGAACTCGCCTCTCAGTCAACATTCAGCTATGAAGCACGCGATGGCGCGGTCGTTGAAGGTTTGTTAATTACACCAAATGGCCCTGTGCCAGAGGGTGGATGGCCACTTATTTTAACTGTACACGGCGGACCAGAGGCACACTACAGTGATGGTTGGCTCACAGCCTACTCACTTGCCGGCCAGTTTGGCGCAGCCGATGGCTATGCCGTTTTTTACCCTAATTACCGGGGGTCTACAGGTCGCGGTGTTGCGTTTGCCAAAGAACATCAGGACGATTATGCCGGTAAGGAGTTCAATGATTTAGTCGACGGTGTAAACGCACTCGCGGAAGCTGGCATGATCAATCGCAATCGCGTCGGTATTACTGGCGGCTCATACGGTGGTTATGCTTCCATGTGGGGTGCTACAGCACTGACTGAACACTTTGCTGCGGCAGTTGCTTTTGTCGGCATTTCGAATCAAGTATCGAAATTCGGTACCAGTGATATTCCCAACGAGATGTACTTGGTGCATTCATTGAAATGGCCTTGGGAAGACAATTGGATGAACTTAATCGAGCGTTCTCCAATCTTCCATGCGGGTAAAAGCACAACGCCGACGTTGATTTTACACGGTGAAGAAGACACTCGCGTGCACCCAAGCCAATCAATGGAATTATTCCGTTCGCTCAAAGTAAGAACCGACACACCAGTTCGATTAGTGTTCTATCCGGGTGAAGGTCACGGTAATCGCAAGGCCGCCGCACAATATGATTATGCGCTGCGTTTGATGCGATGGATGGATACTTACCTCGCGCCGGGTGCAACGCGTGAAGCGCCGATGCCAGCATTTGATTTGGGTATGTCAGAGCGACTGAACGGCGATGAAGATACGAGCGAATAAGTTTTCGTTACATGTGAAAAAAGCCAGGCGTTAGTCGCTGGCTTTTTCATTTTTAAAAGGACGATTTCTAAACCAAGCTGCAAGTGTGGAACCGCTGATGTTCATCAAGGGCCCAAAGACTGCTGGCGCGAGTCCCATAGTTGCTACACGCCCCATTTCAACGGCAATCCCAGAGGCAAGACCAGAGTTTTGCATACCGACTTCGAATGCGATCGTCCTTGCCGACGCCTGATCCATTCCTGTTGCACGCGCCACGCCAAAGCCAATTAGATAACCCAGCACGTTGTGCACCAAGGCTACGACGATTAGCAAGCCACCAATAGTCAATAATGAATCTCTACCTGCTGCAGTAATTATGGCAATGATCACCGCAATACCCGCCATCGAAATAAGTGGCATGATTCGGTCCACCCAAGCTGCCCGACCGTGGAAGAAATGATTAAAGAGCAAACCCGCGAGTATTGGCAAAAGCACCATTTTGCTGATGCTCCAAAACATCGCAAGTAAATCAATCGACACAAGTTCCCCAGCCAAAAGTCCCATCAGGTAAGGAGTTACAAAAGGTGCCAGTAGTGTCGATACTGCCGTCAACGATAAAGACAACGCTAAGTTCGCCTTGGCGATAAAAGCCATCACATTGGATGCTAAACCACCCGGCGCACAACCGACTAGAATGATACCGGCGGCAATCTCTGGTGGAAACTGGGTTAACGACGCTAACGTAAACCCAATGATTGGCATCATACTGTATTGGCAAATCAGTCCGATCAACACATTGCGGGGTGTTTTAAACACCGCGGCAAAATCTCGAAAACTTAAGGAGGCTCCCATGCCAAACATGATGATCATCAAAAGCGGTACAATTAAAGAAGCCGTCTGGAACTCACCAATGGATAAGAACCATTGCGGATACTGCAAAGCCGCAATTACCGCCGCAAAAATAGTAAATGTATAGCTAAACGTCGCATAGCGCTGAGAGTCGCGCATTGCAAAAGCTATAGCGATCATTGTCACAATACCGAAGTTTGCAGCTAGCGTTTTAGCGTTAAAAATCCAGCCACCAAGGGTAGCTGCGGCAAGCAAACCAACTAAAATTAACAGCAGACGCGGCATACTTAAGGTAACTCTATGCGATACACAATGCTGTGTTGCTGGATAGTGTCCGGTGACAATACACCATGCACACCACCACTGGTTTTTGGTGCATCTGCACCGTAGTGAGGCTCTACACAAATCCCCTGATTCTGTTCAAAATGATCACCTAAATAAAAACCGGTGTAAAACTGTGCTGCCGGATAATCTGAAGTCACCGTTAACGCCAGTTTTTCATCGGCACTGGTGATTCGTGTCTGTTGCGCGGTGTCGGCGAAGATAAAATTGTGGTCCAAAATGGCCCAGGCACTGTTCTCGTCTAACCGAACGGGTTTAGAGAAATCAAATAGGCTTTGATCTACAGCTTTGGGCTTGTCTTTGGGTAACCCGTCTTCGTCTTTGGGAGTAAAGTGAGT
The DNA here is from genome assembly GCA_964230255.1 of Alteromonas sp. GTDB lineage: Bacteria > Pseudomonadota > Gammaproteobacteria > Enterobacterales > Alteromonadaceae > Alteromonas_E. The sequence continues at coordinate 29,089 of CAXRGW010000047.1, read as the reverse complement.
AGCGTTCGATACAATGGTCTGGGCTAAACCCGATAAACCGGAATCAACGCCGTTGAGATTGAAATAACTATGACCGGTAGGACCACACACTGTGGCTTTAGGTGATTGGGCAGTCATTGTCATATACAGCGCATTGCCAATGATTGCGTATTTGACCGCGAAATCAATGGGGCCAGGATAGCCGTTCCAGCCATCTTCACTTTGCCAATGTAACGTGAGTTCAGTATCAGATTGCTCAATGACCTTCCACGTTTGGCGCTCCAATGCATTAGGACCACCATGCAAGTGGTTGATGCCGTCATTGACGGTTAACTTAATGGTTTGCTTATCAATCTCAACTTTACCATTGCCAATTCGGTTGGCATAAGGTCCAGCAACGCAACCAAGGTAAAATGGGTCGCTGTAATACTCTTGTAGCACTTTATGACCAAGCACAATATGACGCGACTGGCCATCAACCTGAACCACCCAATCGATTATGCGGGCACCGTAGTCGGCCACAGTGATCTGCATGCCAGGTGATAAAAGTTGGAAAGTTTGCATAAGTGTCCTTAGATTCTGCGGACCGAATCTCGCTTAACTATGGTCGGCTGGTATTTGTAGGTAGTGTCATCAGTAGGTAGTATGCCTTGTGCATACTTCAGTGCAAGCTCTGTGGCCTTCGAGGCCATCATCAAGCAACATTGCCATTGCGCCAGCAGCCATTGCATCGTTATATGCTAAGACAGCGGTAAATTTATATTAGCTGCCGCTAACGCTTCTTGAATCCCTGCAATAAGATGCATAGGTTCATCAATCCGAAAATCACTCGACATTAGTGCGATTTTTGTATGCCCTTGACGAACCATTTAATCAGCCAAAACTTAACACATACTCTCGGACTCGCGATTTTGCGCGGCGACTTTGTCGATGCGTTGCCATTAAAGGCTGACATTGGTGATCGCTTTGGCGTTAGCCGAAGCTCTGCGCGTGAAGCGGTTAAGATGCTCTCGGCAAAAGGTCTCATTCGTTCGCGTCCCAAACAAGGGATCCGCATCCAACCAGAACGCAATTGGAATATGTTCGATCCTAATGTGTTGAAGTGGACACTGGTCAGTAAGCCAACACTGAATCTATTGCGCGAATTTTTTGACATGCGTTTAGTGACAGATCCACAGGCTGCGGGCCTAGCCGCTCAGCACGCATTGCCGGAAAATATCGTGGAATTGCGCAAGTCGATTGATCGGATGCGTGATGCAGAATCTGGTTTAGATGACTCATTAGATGCAGACATTGCATTTGTAACAGCGTTGTTTAAAGCAACTCACAATCGCTTCTTTATACAGCTGATTGAATTTACAAGTTCAGCATTGCGAGTTACATCGCGTTACTCGAATCGCATGCAAGGTGTTAGCTTTCCCAACTTACCCACTTGCATTGCAGTATTTGACGCAATTGTACAGAAACAAGCAGACACTTAATAATTGCGCCCGTCTAACAGGTTTAACTTTAAAGCGGGACAAAAATGAAACTACATTACCTTTTAGGCCCTTCTCTATATTTATCCACAAGAAGCAGCACAGCAATCCGCTCAACCCTTCTGAAACCGTACGTTCTTTAGTGTTAGAAGTTTGGTATCCCGCTGCAGCAAACACTGTGCCTGCTACCAGTTACAAAAACGAAGCGCGTTCAGGCGCTAAGTTTGATTTACTCGGTAATGCCTCGCGTGACGTTGCGTTTAAAGTAACGGATACTAAGTACCCTGTAGTAGTCGTATCGCTTGGTTACACTGGCTATCGCACGATAATGAATCGCGCCACTGATCAACAGTTCGCATTGGAATGGTTATCTTCATCTGAATTTGCAGAATCTGTAGATACAAGTAAAAGCTGACTGATCGGATACTCAATGGGTGGCATCGGTGCGATTAACACTATTGGTGGTTGTTACGCCTTCACACCTCAACATGTTGCAGCGATTAGTGGCTCTGATGATGAGCAGCAAAACGCGTTACTAGCTCAAGTGGTAAATCGCTGTGCGGCTATACGCACGCCATAATATTGCCCCACATCCAGCCCCATATGCCGCCTCGGATAACGAACTTGATATTGGTGATTATTGCGAGCCCAGCTGGAACATGGCGACGATTGCGGTGAATAATCAGCATTTTATTTTGGCTATGACAGACTGCCAAATTAAGCAATCTGCAGACGCATGTGACTACCTCGCAGTTGAAGGTTCTTCGAATCAAAAAATGGTTAACGGTCAATTGAGTGAGCCATGGGAAGGTTTCGATAACCGTTACTCAACCGGTATGATTATGGAAAAGAGTGGAGATTATATTCACCACTCACAACGTTCAAAAAAAACCGGTGTATTAAGAATAGTGCCTGCTCGCCTTGCACAGATATCGGCTTATGCAGATATCTGTTGGCTAAACCACATCAAGCCCGCAACGGCTAATTGCCAAGCGCTAATTACTACCAAAATTACTGTCATGCCAAAAACATTCAACGACACCCACCCTATGAGAAGGCTGAGCGCAATCATCACAGCGGCCGCTAGACTCATTACGCCTATCCATTTAGCCATTGCGCTAAAGCGCAACATATCAACGGACCAAAGAGCGATGGCTGCTGCCCAGCAAAATACCGCAAAGTTTGCGTACGCTTGATTCATTAGTGACTTCATTGAAAATACACCTCTGAAAACCACCGCCTCATTGCTGCTGGCGCTTTGATAAAGCTCAGCCAATTGAGGCCCAATTATCCCACTTAATAGCGCCGCTAAAATCATCACCGCTGATGCCACCCAATAGATGACCGTCGCCATTAGTACACTTGTGTTATGGAATCCGCGCAGCTTGGAGTAATAAGTCAAACAAATGTTGATCAACATCACAAAGGCGATTAGCACGCCATGTACCCACGTATTGAGCTTAGCTTCGTCGTTGATTTCTTTAATTTGTAGTTGGATATCATCCGCCGACACACTTGGATGATGAAACATAACCAAAATGCTCAAAATACTGAGTATGCCCAATACCGCGCTGAATAGTTTAGTCTGTGTTTGTTGTGTTGCTAGGTGAGAGTTGGTCATCGTCATTCCTACTGTTTATTTTGTTGAAATCCTAACAATTGAGTAACAGCAGTTGCTGGACAATGTGGCTAAAGTGTTTATTAATGGACAAAAAAGGCCACGTGTTCAGCTTCTGCTGGCAGAAAAATGGAGAACAGCCTTGACCGCCGATCTGCAAACCGACAAGCGAATCCAGAAAACATTACTTGCGCTTCGCGAAGCATTTTTTGAATTAGTCCTTACCTATAGCTATGACGAAATTACGGTGTCTGACATTATCGAGAAGGCCAATGTCGGTCGCTCGACTTTTTATCAACACTATAAAAGCAAAGATGAAATACTCGCTATCAGTATGAACAAGCTGCTCGACGATCTAGCACTAAGTGTAGATCCAGCAGACAATCAGCAGGTGCTATTTGAGTTACTGGAACACTTTTGGGAAAACCGTAAATTTGCGCCAAAGATTTTTGCAGGAACGGCTCGACGAGTGGTGGTTCAAGCATTGGCCGATAGAGTAGAACTAAAGCTCAAGCAGCGTGCTAAGTCAGAGTTGGCTGGCCCGACGATCCCTTTTAATATTGCTGCGCATCAAGTCGCCGAAGCGCAACTGATTGTGTGTATTGATTGGATGCTGGGAAAAGGGAAATCAAATTCCATCGATATGGCAAAGTACATTGATGTATCGACTAAAGCCCTTTGCAACGCTTTTCTCACTTGTTGAAAGTAAAAACCACCCGCAAATGCGGGCGGTATGAAAACGGCTTATTTAGCGCTAGCAGCGGCTTCAACTGCACGCTTATCGTGTATTACCTTTAATCCTTGCTCACCATCAACGGTAACGGCGTTAGTCAGTATTTCAATCGCTTGCGAGACCGTTAGCTGTGGATTTACCGCAAACATTTTCGCAGCAATATTGGCAACTTGTGGAGCTGCCATCGATGTTCCAGAAAGGCGCAATTCTTTACCACCTGGAACGCGGCCTAATATTTCAAAACCATTGGCGTAAACATCGATAGATTGACCGAAGGAAGTGAATCCGGCAGGGTTTAATGCTTGGTCTACCGCACCCACGGTAATAAGATTATCCAAATTCAATCCGGCAGGCACTGACTGAACAAACTCCACATTTTCGTCTTCGTTACCAGCCCCGGCAATAAACAATACATCCGGCGCAGCAGCAAACGCTTCCGTAAGGCCAACCCGAAGCTGATCGAATATCTTGGCAGCGCGTACTTGCGCGACCGCAGGATCAGTTTCAGTGCCAGTTGCAACCAACATCCCTTCGATCATAGGACGCGTCAAGCGCCAGCTCATATTGGCAACTTTTACACCGTTTTCTTGCATAAACTGGGTTGACTGTTTAGCTGCGGCGACTAACTTAGCCACGTATGCTTCGTCCATTGGCTGAGTAGGGATCGGATCATCTGGCCATGACATACGGATATTCATCAGTTTTACTGACGCAAGATTTTGCGCAGCGATATCGGCAACGTGTTGACCGTGAATGTAAGAACCCAATACGCCCAAGCGCTCTTGAAAATCTAATACTTCTTCACGCTTTAACGCAGCCATCACTTGTTGTGCACTAGACGCCTCATCACTACTAATACCACTTTGTAAGTCTTGGATACCCTTGAGAAGGTCAAGCATGTCGTCTAGTTCGTCGATGTACTTGTTCGCTTTCGGTAACAAACTTACGGGTTCTAGCTCATAGTCATAACCAAATGCCAAGCCGTGTTGGTATTCGCCAGCTTGTGCATCCGCATTTACCCACATGCGTTCGCCTTGTAAGACAGAATCTACACCGGTATCCCAAATAGCCACAATAACTTCATTTTCAGTATCGACCTGAGATGCGCGTTGCGACCAAAGATCAACCTGCTCGGTTTTGGGTAAAGCATCTAAAGCTGCAGATATCTCGGTAACAATTGGGCCTTTGATTTTGTCTAGCGTAAGCAAACTCAAGCGCGAACCCAAGATCCCTGTTGCTACACTAGCGGGTACGTTATTACCCATATTGGCAGCCACGGGATCCATTTGGCTTTCAAAGGAACCAATCAGCAAGTCTGTGCTGACTATTTTCATAGTGCCTAGCAGTTGCTCCAAGTTATCTCGCGCAACAACTACATCTATGTGATTCAGGCGTTCAGCAAACGCAGCTGCAAACGCTTGTTCGAACGAGATTGACGCATCAGCAGAGCTTCGTTGCATGGCTAAGGCGATTGGGTCTGAGGTAATACCTTGTGACTCTCTAGCTGCTGCTTTTTCCTCTAGCGCCCGAATCAAAGGTGTATATGACAATGCTTCTTCCCAGCGCTCGTAATGCATAGCAATAGTGCGCTGTAGCGATAGTAGCTGTTTCTGAGTTGTCGCATCTTCAATACTATAGTTTTCACTTAAGTCAGTCGCGTATGCTTCTAATTGACGCACCATATCTTCCAGTGCAGCACCGCCCTCACGCACCATTACACTTGGCTTATCTTGCAATTGAATGGTAACACGTGGAATATCTGCTTCACTGCGTATGACTTGTTTTTCACTCGTTTCAGCAGCAGATGTATAACTGCCATATCCAATGCATGCGGCAGCTATAAAACCAATAAGAATTCGCATAAATACTCCTTCGATGATTAACGAATTGTCTCTTCAAAGGGAATAGTCTTGGCTCTGTGGAGTTTATTACAAAAAAATTTAAATTTATTCCAAGGCCTATTCCCCCCTAGGCTATAGACTTGCTCCGTCCATATGGGATGAACACGATCGAGAATTACGAAGTTATAAAGTACGGCGACGGTCACGACGCGCTTCTAACACCTCTCCGGACAATTTTAGGCCTTACACCACTTTCGGTGGTCATAAACAATTGCCACCATTGATTGTTAGCATCTCCAACGGAACAAGCAAGCTCGATACTGGTTGCGTAGTTTCGCTTTGCGGCTCTTCGTCTTTAAACATGTGTGGAAAGATACCGAAGACGGGTGGAAAGTACATCGTGTGATAAGTCTTGGCTACTAGTGGCGGAAAACACTGAATACCGTCGTTGGATTAAATTGCTGTTGCTCAGCAAAAGCGCCTAAATCGACTGCGGTAAGTGCTCCGCCAATTGCGCAGCCAGTATCTATAAACAGTGAATTACCTTTAAATTGCGGGCGTTCAAACACTGTGTGGCCATGAACTGTGTAATCAATCCCTGAAATGGGGGAAATACCCTGAAAGGTGCTACCAGCACGCTTCCTAGACCACATCAATAACCCAAAAAAGTCGTCCGGATAGTCGCGACTTGCATCATACCAATGGGACCCATCATAACCCGCATGAGTGACGCCAAATACAGTTCCCGTGGACGCTTTAACTTCAATGATATAATGACACTGCTCACTGAGCTTTAAGCAAAGTTGTTTCAACTTTGCATCATCGGCACTGTGAGTCCAGAAGCCATCTTCTGCAAGCCAATACTTGAGAAACTTCTTCGTTAATGTGAAAGGACCACAAATATGCTCATAAAGCATGTGTTCGTGGTTTCCCGCAACCACATGGAAATATGGCTTATCTAACACATACTCCAAAGTCGCTAGGCTTTGGCGACCGCGATCAGCTAGGTCCCCTACAAAAATCATCTGATCGACACTAGGATCAAACGCTATTTTCGCTAACAGCTCAACAAGTTCATCCAAACAACCATGTACATCACCTACTGCGAATAGACGTCCAAAATCGTTTTGTTGCACCGATTTATACTGTTTAAACAACATACTTATTGCGACAAATTTCGTTTCGACCAGTTTCTTTTTCATCCTACATTTAAACTCTAATACTTTTCAGTAGTTTCTCAACCATGCGTACTAAAATTTTGCGCTTCCAAAGGTAACTCATCCCACTATACGCAATCTTTACCTTGATTGACGGACTCTTTATGTAGTTGACGTAATTGTTAATGGCAAGTTTAGAATTTTGTAAAACATGTTGAGTGCGAGATTTTCATGCAGTACCTATTCAAATATTTAACTGTATTTGTCGTTTTTGCATCGGCCATAGCTTTTTCATTCTCATCGCCAACGAAATACCAGAACATGCGCAGCGCCTAGGAAGGGATGATCCCAATGCATCAATCTTTCGCGATGAAAAGGGTCACGGCCACGAGGGCGGAATTCTATTAACCCTGTCAGATTTAATTTGGTTAGCCACCATTTACCATGTTGATATCAACCTTAAACAACTCACGCAAGCAATTTTTGATAACTATAACTCAGATTCGTTGTGTTGTGTCTTACCGTAGTCTGAAGTCTTGTAGAGACCGAAAAATCCCCATTTCATCGGGGATTTTCCGTTTTACAACAGAGGATTTGTATTAACTCATTTGTTGCAGTCTAAGTGTTAACTGACTGTATTTGCGATAACCAAATACAATCGCCACAAATAGCAAAAGTCCTACCCCTAAACTTCCACCCGAGCCATTTGAATGAGTTGCTCGAGGCTTGTTGAACATGGGTTTATTGGTATCTACCTGGGTGGTATCCAATGGATTGTGTAAACGGCTTTCCCTTGCTCGGCGCTCGCGTTCGATACGCTGACTATTACGACGATCAATGCCTAAGGCAGCAAACACATCCTCTTCAACTACCAACATTGATGTGTAGTCGGTCACTAACCCGTATTCAACGGCCAAGCCAACTATTGCATCATCACGATCAGTGTCTTGGCCATAGTCATGTTGCTGTTGCAATAGTGTCTCAATCTGACTAAACGCCCACAAGCGCTCCAGTTCAGGGAATTGTTCACCGTACTTAGGAATATCAAAACGCGATGAATAGGTCACTCTTTCTGCACCTCGCTTGCCGGTTAGTTCAATAGCAAGCTCACCTTCCCCCCAGTAGTGACCAAACACCACTAATTGCTGGCCTCGATACAGAGTACCTTGGTCTTGTGGTTGAACATCAGTAACTTTAACACCTGAGAACTTCAGTTCGATATCCCGTAAAGACTGATGGTTAACTTTACTTGCAGCATTGAGCAGGACACCACCAATATCATCGCTGTTTGACACATGCATGGCAAACCCATTACTCACGCGTGTTAAGCTGGTTAACAGCGACGTGTTAGCGCCATTGCCCATAATAAAGGTAAACAGCCTGACATCTTGTTTGTTCATCAGATTTATAAAGCTCTGTTGTTGAGTTTCACCTACATTAGCAACACCATCGGTAACCAACCATATTGCTGAGGTTCGGTCGCTGTCTAACTCGCTCATTGCTTTATCTAAGGCTGCGTATAGGTTTGTGCCACCACCCGGTGCTTGCTGTTCAAGACGTTCCATTAACGCTTTAAGCTCGCTCGGTATTGCTGATGTAAAACCGCTTTGTACTAATCTGGCAGAATCACTAAAAACAATCACTTTTACGCGATCGTTAGGGGAAAACTTCTGAAATCCAGCACGCACGCCTTCTAACAAGGTCTGATATTTACCTTGCATAGAACCTGAGTAATCCAACACAACAATCCAATCTCGACCTTGATTTAGCGCCTCCAGATCATTACCCGGGGTGAGGGTTAGCATGAACGTGCCACGCTTATTACTCTCAGCTCGATAAGTCATCATGTCAACGCTACCAGGCAAGTCCGACGCTAGTCGCCAATACACCATAATGTCTTGGTCAAGATTAAATGGCTGGCGGCTTTCTGTTGCCGTATCTTGGTTGGATATGGTGACATGCCATTGCTCAGCAGTTGCTTGAGAAATCACAGCTTGTGGGTGAACGGGAAGTCTGAAGTCATCTACTGGATAACTGCTATTGAGCGCAAAATTGAAGTCAAAATCTTGTTGAACCACCTCGTTGGCAGTCCAAAATGCCCGTTGTTCTTCATCAGTCCCCCCTGATTCCAACGGATAGACAAAGCGCGCAATCCCATGGTCAATGTGTACCGGCTGAATGTAGACTAATCTAATTCTCACATCTTGACCCGGCGGCACTTGGCTAATACTAATCTGGAAATCTACGAAGGTATTTTTTTCCACTAGTGCAGCGTTTTTACCCTGTGCTTTTTGGTCTTCATAAACTTCTCTAGCTCGTTCACGCTCTAGTACTTCGGCGTGCACTGGCATGTCATTTATCCAGTAGGTAAATTCTCCAACACTGGCTTTTTCTGGAACGGGGAAAGAATAAACGGCCTCAAGTGGAGCGGTGTGAGGATTGCTAAACACTTGCTCAATTTCTATCACTGCGAAACTGTGATCTGCGGTAACGTCTACGTTGTGACTTTTGATATCTAGGCTCTTGGCGCTGCCTGTTGGTGTTAACAGCCCAGCAGCCATCGAAACTTGTGAAAATAACAACGTAGTTAAAAACAACATAATAGTTTTAAAGCGGAACATTTTTATCTCCTATAAAACAGTGTTCGATTTAAAATATCGAACGCCGTTCGATAAAAGTCAAGAAAAAAATAAAACATCGTTCAATTAATTTGTGTGCAACTATTGACCAGCTCATTGATTGGCGCTAACCTAATAAAACGCTGTTCAATTAATATTTGGGAATTATCTTACATGGGTAGAAGAAACGACCACAATCCAGAAGAGTTCAATGAGCTAGTGCTGACCCAAGTAGAAGAGTTTTTGACTCACTTGCCAGCATCACAGCTAAGCTTGCGCAAGGTCGCCAAGATGATAGGTTACGCGCCCAGCACATTGATCCATACCTACAAAAATTGGTCGATGCTATTGCTTAAAGTCAACGCGCGAACACTGGACAGGCTAATGGCAAAGCTAACACCTTTAGAACAAGCGATTGCTGATCCAGAGCAACGCCTGTATGCCATCGCTGAAGCCTATTGTGCGTTCGCCTGCAAACAGCCGCATCTTTGGACCTTAGTTTTCGAACATAAATTACCTGCCGGTATAGATATTCCAGGCTGGATGCAACAGCGGATCAATCAATTGTTCGGCCTTGTGGCAAACTGCCTTACCGACATGAATACTAGCGTAAAGACTGAGCAAACCCTGTTATCGGCGAATACCTTATGGGCTAGTGTACATGGGATTACGCTTTTAGCTCTAGATGACAAACTGTCACTGAACACAAATACCAATCCGGATGAGATGCTTGTCGATTTACTCGATAACTACTTGCACGCTTGGAAAAATGCATAGGGAGATACACCATGAGTTCTCAATTTGAATTGCTTACCACTCGACGTTTTTTGCCCTTCTTCCTCACACAGGCATTAGGTGCTTTCAATGATAATATATTCAAAAATTCATTGATGCTGCTGATGGCGTTTACCGCCGCAAGTAACTTACCCATGTCGACTGACATATTGATGAATTTGGCAGCGGGCTTGTTTATCTTGCCGTTCTTTTTGTTTTCAGCAAGTGCCGGTGAACTGGCCGACAACATGGAAAAATCTCGGATCATTCGCTGGGTGAAACTAGCTGAAATTCTACTCATGTCTTTTGCTGCGATTGCCTTTTACTACGAGCTGTACATGGTGTTACTGGGCTTGTTGTTTTTAATGGGCACGCAGTCTGCCTTTTTTGGGCCAGTAAAATACGCCATCTTGCCGTCACTGGTAAAAGAAGAAGAACTGATAGGCGCTAATGCGCTAGTTGAAATGGGTACTTTCGTTGCAATCTTGCTCGGGACAATTGGTGCGGGCTTACTGATGGGCTTGGAACAAACCCTATTTGCCGTTGCTTGCGTGCTAGTTGCAACCTCAATTGCAGGATATCTATCAGCGCGTAAAGTACCCGCAGTACCAATGGAAAACGACGCAAAACCCTTTAAATGGGAGCCTGTTCGCCAGACCAAACAAGCCATGCGCATTTGCTTTGAACAACGCCCCATTTATCTTTCTATTCTTGCAATTAGCTGGTTCTGGTTTCTCGGCGCGGGTTATCTGACACAGTTTCCAAACTTCGCCAAGAATTCACTTGGCGGCGACAGCTCAGTTGTCACCGTTTTATTGTGTGCATTTACTATTGGTGTCGCCGTAGGTTCGATGCTTTGTGAGCGCTTATCTGGCAACAAGATTGAACTGGGTATAGTGCCAATTGGCTCTATCGGGCTGACCGTGTTTGGCATTGACTTATACTTTGCCACACCAGCCAATGTAGGCGTTCAAATCCTAGCCGCTGGCGCCTTTTTTGAACAAGCCTATGCTTGGCGTGTACTTATCGACTTATCCCTAATTGGCATTTTTGGTGGCTTCTTTATCGTGCCCCTGTATGCCTTATTGCAACAACGCGCCAAGCCCCAAGAGCGCGCTCGCGTTATCAGTGCCAACAATATCTTTAACGCTTTGTTTATGGTGGGTAGTGCAATATCTGGCATTGTTTTATTAGGTGTATTAGAGCTGTCCATCCCTGAGTACTTCCTAGTATTAGCCGTGTTTAATGCCGTGGTCGCGGTATACGTTTACAGCCAAATGCCGGAATTCGTCTTGCGCTTTGTCATTTGGATATTAGGCCACAGCATGTATCGGGTCACTCACGAGGATTTAGATAACATTCCCGATGAAGGCGCCGCGTTGATCGTTTGTAATCACGTGAGCTTCGTGGATGCCATGTTACTTGCCGGGGCATGCCGCCGTCCGATCCGCTTTGTTATGGATGAAGGGATCTTTAAAAACCCAGCGCTGGGTTGGCTGTTTAGACTTGCCAAAACAATCCCAATCTGCGCCAAAGCAAAGAACGAAGAGACCTTTGAAAATGCGTTTAAACAGATCAAAGCTGAACTCGATGACGGCAACGTCGTGTGCATCTTTCCAGAAGGTAAATTAACTCGCAGTGGCGATATCAACCCGTTCAAAAAAGGCGTGGAACGGATTCTTGAAGAAACCCCAGTGCCGGTTGTACCTATGGCGATTCAAGGTTTGTGGGGTTCGTTCTTTAGCCACCAAGGAAGCGGCATTTTCAAATCCGGCAAACGTTTTTGGTCAAAGGTAAAAATAGTCGCTTCTGAGCCTGTAGCAGCTGAATCAGCTAATGCCGAAATGTTACAAAACAAGGTTCAGCAATTGCGTGGAGAACACGCATGAAGATGAAGGAGCATCGCCCTGCTCTATGGGCATTATTGCTGTCAATGCCGATACCAACTCTTGGCGTATGGTTGGGGATGTTTGTTTGGCCAGCAAGCCCGGCAGGTGAATTAGCGTTCACAGTGGCTAAATTCTGGGTATTGGCATTTCCTTTAGCTTGGTTGTTTTACCACTATCGCCGCATTTCCTGGCCGCCCATTAATACTCGGGGCTTGGGCATGGGCTTTGCTACTGGCATTATTATGTGTGTAGTGATCCTTGGCACTTATGTTGGCGTTGGTTCTACAACAATCGATTCCGCTGAGCTTAAGGCTGCAATGCAAGCGGTAGGATTATTCGACCCTAAAAGGTTCTTACTTCTAGCGTTATATTGGACCTTCGTGAACGCACTTTTAGAAGAATACTTTTGGCGCTGGTTTATCGTGTCTAGAGCGAATAGTTTTATGACGCAAAAAGGGGCTATATTGCTATCCGCGTTCGGCTTTGTTGCTCATCATTTTCTAGCAATGTCGCTGTACTTCGATCTAACAACAACCCTTCTGGCTTGTGTTGGGATTTTCGTAGCGGGTATAGTTTGGTCTGCCATCTATGTGCGTTATAGCAATATTTTATCCTGCTACATCAGCCATATTTTCGCCGATACGGCGATATTTGGGATTGGCTATTATTTGTTGTTTATGTAACCACTACGATGGCCTTTATCGCTATTCCAAAGTCTCTTCTTTCACCGGAAAGTCAAAGGCCACACCGACGGGAAATACAAAAAGTGCAGACTTCTTTTTGCACAATGCAATTTCAACGTTTGTAGACATAGATTTCCCGCGTAATAGCAGCATTACTAAAACAGCCTAATCTGTAATGTCAACTTTGAGCAACCATAACTAAATACCGCCCGTAAGATTAAGCCCGATGTAAATACCATACACACATGCGGCACTAAGCAACCAAATCACCCAGTCACGACGTGATAATAATATCTGAGTAGTCAATAAGGCACCAACGGGTGCCACAAACAGGTAGGTGAATATTAGTGTTTGCACAAACTCCGCTATCGCACGCCCAATTCCAGCCCAAATCGAATTTTGTTGGGCGATTTCAAATAAGTCAGAGACCACAAACAAGATGGAAAAAATGAGGCCTAACTCAAAATACAAACGCACTTCTGCTCTGGCTTTTTTGGTAAAGGGAGCAAAAAACACCCCATAAAGAGGGCGCAATCCGAGTAACCAAATGTTGCCCGGATCTACACTGTAATAATACAGCCTTAACCTGTGGACCCAACGCGTTAAACTCGCTATCAAAGGGACTTGTGCTGCAAGTTTTATACGCGCAGTTACTAATGAGGCAATAATGAAAATAATCAATATGATTGTCGGTTCATAGGTACCTGTTGGCCCAGATATCACGCCTAAGATAAAACCGATTAACGTCAGTAGAAATAGACTACCGTAAACTCTGCCTTTAGAACTGCGTTTAGGTAACCAGGCAGCAGGGCGATTAATAGTGAAATCCACTTTGGGTGGCAGAAATGCCAGATCGTTTGGTGGTAGTCCAGCGTCTTGGCGCTCTTGTTGCCGTTGATTGTGTTCCCGCACCAAGGTTTTAATTCGAAATATATCGACAATCCAACAGATGAACCCGCCGCCGGCGCTGAGGAACATCACTGTTCCGGTTAATACCATACCCAAATAAAATCGGTGACCGCCAAACAAGCCCAAAAAGATGGCTAGCAATAATGCAACCGAAGCGTACTTAGGCTTTGGGCAATAGAGCTCATCTATGACCGTTTGTGAGAAATCGGGGTCGTCAGTTAACGCCTTCATCTGCTCTTTATATCCATACAAACTGACTTAAGCGCCAGTGTTTCTGCCTCACTGTCCCATAATGAACTAATTGAATTCCTGCATGCACGTAAGTTAAAAACTACTGTAGCGTCGTTATAGCACCGCGGGTTTTCAACCGCTAGCCGTATCAGCTGCGAAGCATGGATTTCAGGCAGAATCAGGATTGGCATTTAGTCTATTCATTGCCGCCCTAACCGTGATTTACGTAGGCATTGCCTCTAACTTTTGTGCTGCTGCCGTATTGTGAAAAAAGCGGTTTTTTAATACAAAACGACCGGCCCCAGCAGCCGCCTGGCTAGCGATTTCGGTATTCGGCAGTATTCGATAGTTATGTGTAGCATCAGTAGTGTGGCAAAAGAGCTATCGTCGCATACTGTGGTAAATACTAAACCAATAGCCCAGCTTTAGCGTAATCATTAATAACCCCAAATAAGGTAATGATTATGTTTGATGAGTTAGCACCGCCAACAAAACGTCTATCCTTGCGTGAAATACAAGCGCCACTTGATTGGCTCCAGACAATAGTAACGCTGCCACAGTTGTTGTCGATGCCAAAGGGTGATGGTCGACCGGTGTTGCTAGCACCAGGTTTTATGACCGATAAATGGTCCATGCGTCCGCTAAAAGGTTTTTTAGATAAGCTTGGCTATGATGTATATGACTGGAATCTGGGTAGAAACCGCGGTGATGTCGATGAAGATATCGTCCGCCTTGGCCGTCAAACTTTAGAATTGAGCCTAGAGCTAGATAGACCTATCACACTGATTGGCTGGAGCCTTGGTGGCGTGTTGTGTCGAGAAGTTGCTCGGCTATTTCCTGATGCGGTCAGTGAGGTAATTACAATGGGCACACCTGTTACGGGTGGTCCGAAGTATACCGCACCAGGTAAACGTTATGCGGCACAAAAAAATATCGATATGGACGAACTGGAGATAGAAATTGCCGAGCGCAACGCGATTGGTTTTTCTCAGCCCATCACTGTGCTGTTTAGTAAACTCGATGGCATCGTAAGCTGGCAGGCGGCTTTAGATGTATATAACCAACAAGCCCGCCATATTGAGATTGATGGTACGCACTTGGGGATCGGGTTTCATCGTGACTCATGGCGCGCAATCGCTTACATATTAGCCGGCCAGTCAGAACAATTAACCTATACAGAACTTGATGACTTACTCGCGGGGTAAGTAATACGTGATACCTGCGAGGAGACACCAACGTTATCGCCGCGCAGGCCGGGACCTCCCAGCTAACAAGCAAAGTGGTCGCCCCTTCGATATTGATCAACTCTTCACGCCAACGGTTACTGTTAAATACTTCACCACTGAGGGTTAGCGGCTCATGAATATTTGCATGCAAAGTCTCAACACTCACAACTTGCACACTGATCTTTAAGCTACAGCGGATTTAGCTACAATAACAAATCAAAAACAATGCGATGCACTTGTTTTACATAGCATTTATTCTCACTCTACCGGCTGTCTCTGCACTTCTCTGACTACGCCTTTTAAATTGCCGTAAAGGTATAAAAATAGGCACCCATGGTTAGCCACGACAGCCTAAGTGCTTGTTCAATTTCGCTATAGTGCTTGACTAGATAACGCTAGCTACTCGTTTTCGGAATTCAAAGCATGACTAAACGCAGGTTTTTTGCTCGTGAGGCTATTTCTCAGATACTTATATTTCTGATCAGCTGCACGTTTGTAGGTAGTGCATGGGCCATTGCCGAGCCATTGCAATCGCTTACGGCTACGATGCTCAATATTGTCGTTATTGCAGCTTTGTTGTTAATCGTTGGACTGCTTGTCGTCGCGATCATGTTCAAGCTCAAACTAAATGCCAACAACCGCAAGGTAGCCAGACTTCAGCAGCAAACTGACGACGTTCAACTGCATACCGATCGGTTTATCACCGGTATTTTACACCTGGATGCGCATCACAATATTCGCTATGCGAACCGCATGACCGCCTACTTCCTGGGTCAAAAAATTGAGGACATGCTGGGACGCCCAGCATTACAAATTTTTCCAGCACTGATTGAAAACGAACTGCAGCAAGCGTTAAAGGCTAATCAAGAAAAGCAAATTCAATGTGTTTTGGGTAATCGTGAGCGGCATGTTCGCATCCGCGTAGCTCCACAAGAAAAGCCAATCGGCGATACGTTTACGCTAGTTACCATTGAAGATATTGATAGTTACCAGCAGCAGATTGATTATCAAAAAGCCCTGGTGCATCACAGCGACGAAACCACGAGTTTTGCCAAGGTCCGCGTAGCTGAAATCGATTTTGGTCAGGAAATTGTGCGCCTTAGTCCATCCATGGCGCAATTACTAGGCCTAGTTGAAGAGCCGCAGCTCTCTATTGCTGCATTTGCACAAAAATTTGCTGCAAGCGAGAGTTATGCTTGGGAGCGTGCTTTCCAACAACTTCAGCAGGGCGAGTCAATTGAGCTCAACAGTGAGTTAAAAATCAACGACAAAGTAATCCCGATTCGGATCGCTGGTACAGTCTTCGATCATCAGAGTGATAACCCAATTAGTGCGCGCTTGGTGTTTGAGAACCTATCACAGGTGACGCAGCTTAAAGCCCAAGCTGACAACGTACAAAAGCAAGTCAAAGCATTGCTAAGTGCAAGTCCTTTGCCTGTATATGTACTCAATGCCGAACAACAAATCATTGATTGCAACCGCGTGTTCTGTTCCTTCTTTAAACTAGAGTTTAATCAGGTACTTGGCAAGCGAGTGCAAGAGATTGAGCGCTTTGATGATGCTTTTAAAGCGCTTCATCAACTGGCTGATTCGGTTGGCATTAGAAGCAAAGCTACACAAATTCAAGCGGCTGACAAGTCAGACCTGCAAATTAATCTGCACCAGCTGGCGTTTAAGTCAGACAATCAAACGGTCGGCACAATTGCTGTCATCGAAGATCTAACCGCAGTCAAAGCACTTGAGAAAGACGTGCAGCTGCAAACTCAAGCGCTCGAGCATCTGATCAATAGCTCGCCTATGGGTATTGCCATGATTGACGATGAAGATAACCTAACTCGCGCTAACCCTACACTGGGCGAAATGCTAGGTAAAACGCAAGTCTCGTTAGAGCAACAAACCTTCTATCAACTATTTAAAAGTCCTGAACAGTCGGGTACAGCGGCACGTCTACTGCACAAAGGAGGTCGCTTAGATAATTTCAATGCCGATCTGGTATGCGATGATAACAGTGTGGTAACGACTCGAATTGACGTTACCAAGTTGGCAGGCGTTGACCAGAAATACATTTGTTGGGTGAGCGATGCACGTGAAGTTGTGTTCTTGTCGCATAAACTTGAACGAATGATGACCTACAGCAGTATGCCTGTGGCCTTGATGGGCAAGCGTGGCTTCACTCAACTCAATCCGGCGGCTTGTGCATTCTTTGACATTAAAAGTGAAGACGAATTTATTGGTAAATCGCCGGCTAGTCGTGAGCTTAATACTGATGAGGGCTGTGCAGCCGAAATTGCCACTCACTTGCAGCGTTTACAGAACGAACACCAGGTGCTGACTATCCCTTGGATACACCAGCACAACGCCGAAACACTACCGTGTGAAATTACCTTGGTGCCGCTGTTTAAACAGCAGGTGCACGTTGCGACCTTATGTATGTGGGTTGATTTACGTGCCCTAGAGCAAGCTAATGCAGCGCGTTTAGAGGCGGTTAACTTACGAGAAGTAGCTGAACGCGAAATTGCCGAGAAACAACAACTGTTAGAAAACAGCCACGACCTATTGGCTAGCCGTGCCCGCTCGCTGCAAGACACCCAAGACAAGTTGCAAGCCGCCGAAACCGATTTGGCAACCAAAATGGAAACCATTCAGGATCTGCAGCAGGCACATGAAGATATCAGTGGTCACTTGCATTCTCTACAAGACGACTATGCGCGTAATCGCAATTTACTCGAAGCGAGTCAAGAAGCCAACGTTGAATTGGAAGCGCAATTGGAAGAATCCAGTGCCAAAGTCAGCAGCCTGCAAAAACAACGCAATCAAATTGCTGATGCCTTGCAGTATTCCGAGCGCAATCACAAGCAGGCTCAAGAAAAGTTACGCCAAAGCGAAATGAATTCGCACAAACTCAAAGCCGAGCAAGCTAAACAGATCGAGTCTCTGCAAGCGTCACAACAGCAAATTCATGCGTTGAAGTCATCGATTGATGATAAAGATAAACAAATTCACGATGTGAGTAGCCGGATAAAAAGTCTTCAATCACAATTAATTAGCTCCGGCAAAACCAGTGACAAACTGCGCGAGCAGCTAATAAATCAACGCAAGGCAAGTGAGATAGCCGAACACAAACGCCGCCAACTTGAGCTCACCTATCAAGCAGCTGAAGCAGAACTTGCCAATAAGAGTAGCTACGTTGATCACTTGCAACATGAGATGAAAATGCTCGAACAAATGTCGCGGCAACAGCAGGGCGACATGCAAAAACAAACCCAGCAGCTCGCACAAGAATTGCAGGCCAAACAAGAGCAATTAAGTAAAACAGAGCAAGCGCTAGAAGAAACCCGTCAGCTGACCGAGCGCGAAAAGCAACAAAGCGTTGCCCGAGAAGCGGAATTGGCGCAATTACAACAAGAGATGCAAGAGGTTGAGCAACGTAGCAAGAACCAACAGCGCAAGATCGCCCAAGCAGATGCGAAGTGGGAGCAGCAAAAAGCTGAGCTTCAGGCAGAGTTACAAGCGCGTCAACTGGAACTGCAGAAAACTACCGAACAACTCAATAGTACTCAACAGCAAACCGAAGAAGAAAAAGCGCAACTGGCCGCGTTACTCAAAACCCTACAAGCTGAACTCGACGATGTGGAAAATCGAGCCGCAGCCCAAGAGCAACAAATTGCGCAAAGTGATCAGCAATGGCAATATAAACAGCAGGCGTTGGCGAAAGAGTTGGCAGCAAAAAAAGCGCAACTAGATAGTACTCAAGAGCAGCTCAATGAGCATCGCCAGCAAGCCGAAAGCGAGCGTTTTTCTCGCAAAGCACAGCGAGAAAAACTGGCGCAACTGAAACAAGAAATGGCCGATGTAGAATCTCGCGCCATTAAGCAACGCGAGTTAATGGAAGGCAATGACGAACAACGCCGTCAACACCACGCAGAAATTGAACAACAGAAGCAGCAACTACAGCAAGCACTAGAGCAAGCAGAGTCGCAGAATCAGAAAATGCGCTCCACCTTGGCATCTAAGCTTGATGCACTTAAGAAAGCTGAAACCACTGTATCAAAGACGCTTTCTGATGAGCAGCATTTGCAGAAAGAACTCAATGTAGCCAAAGAGCAAACCAGCGCGCTAGAAGACCGCATTGCTCAGCAAGAGAAACAAGAGCAGCAGCTCAAGCAGCAAGTCGTCGCGCAGCAGCATAGCTTGCAACAACGCGAAGACAATATTCAGGCCCTCCAAAATGAGCAAGAGCGCCTTACTAGGGCCCTGCAAACCGTTAAGCAAGAATACGCGCGAAGCAAAGCGGCATTGACCGACCAGTCGTCGAGCCAGAAAGAGCTTACTTCACAACTTAAAGCACTTGAAACTGAACTTAATGACAGCAAACAACAACTGACCAGCAAAGAAAATGCACTACAGGAAGCCCAGCAACAAATCGCGACCAGTGCAGATAAACTAGCGGCGCAGGAGCAAGCGCTGATCGATGCGCAGAAACAAGAAATCAAACAAGTCAGTGAGCAACAGCCGGTACCTGAAAAGCAAATACCCGAATTCGCCAAGCTACCTATGCCAGATGATCCAACCATTTGGTTTGACTTGCTGCCCTATCTTCAGCAAAAACAAAGCGTGACATCATTGGCGGTTACACTGCAATCATTGCTCAATGAGTTCCAGCAACACATTGAGCAGCTAGATTCCGCCATTGAAGTCGACAATGACGCACAAATTCAACTCGCGGCCCGCAAGCTAATCCGCGTGCTAGAAAGTGTACCGTCAGCACCGCTCACTGATATGGCAACCCGCTTACAGTCTTTCTGCGAAAGTCGCATGATCGACAATGTTGCTATTCTGTGGCCGACTGCGAAACAAAACCTACTTTCCACGCTGCGAGTTATCTATTCGCATTTAAATGCGGAGATTGATTAGTGGTAGTGGTTTGTATCTTATGTGGCACAGCTATTTATTGCTGCTAGTGATCTTTGTCATCCCTGTGCATATTGAAATTTAATGCCGTTTCATATTTATTCCTAAAGGCTCAATCCAGATAAGTGTTCGGATATCGAAATACAACTTTACAATAACCAGAGTGACGCTAACCGTTTGTATGGTGTAATCTAAAGGCGTTTTTCATAAGGAGAGTACCATGTCAAAAAATCTATTTGCGGTTTTACTGTTCTCTGCCACATCCGTTACCACCATTAACTACAAAGTAAGTGCTATAAACAGTGACGACCAGCTAAAAACCTATAATACCCAAGCCTGCAAAGCTTTCAGTGAAGTTGCTCGTCCTGATCCTGGCTTCACCTTAAGACGCCACACGCAAGAAGATACGGGCCGTTTCAATAAGCTCAGAGCCATGTGCGAGCGATCGGTCGCACAAAAATAATTCTCTAATTTAAGTGTTTTACGCCAGTATTTTACCACCTCGAAATGGCATAAATCATCGGTTTAGTGTCATTTCGCCAAAGCTCTGCTATCTCTACCATATCCCAGTAATTGTTCATGTAACGGGGATAGGATTTATGACCACAACTACACGCATTATTAAATTTTTAACTGCCTTAATGTTTTCCGTAAGTTGCTTCAGCGCGCTTGCCGAGGACAAATTCAAAGTGGCTATTTTAATGTTCGATGAAGTACAAATTATCGATTTTGCCGGACCATATGAAGTATTTGGTCACGCGCGCTTTGATGTATTTACCGTTTCTAAAGATGGCAAGCCGATTCAAACCGTTATGGGGCTAAACGTTACACCCACTTATAGCTTCGCTAATATGCCCATCGCTGACGCGATTGTTATACCTGGTGGCAATGTCCATCACGCTATGGCCAATAAAGACATTCACTCATGGCTATTGTCACAGCAAGGTGAAGCTCAATATATGCTGTCAGTTTGCACCGGCTCACATATTTTAGCGGAAGCCGGTTTATTGGATGGCAAAGCCGCCACGACTTTTCACCGCGCTATTAACTGGTTGCAAAGTGACTATCCCAACATTGATGTTCGGCCAGAAAAACGCTTTGTCGACAATGGCCAAATCATTACTTCTGCGGGTTTATCTTCGGGTATGGATGCATCTTTGCATTTAGTCGGTAAGGTATTGGGGTTAGATCGCGCTAAAACCATCGCAATGCACATTGAATACGATTGGGATCACGAAGGCGGCTTCGTTAGAGCCACCATGGCTGATGGACGATTCCCTGATAACCATTACGATTGGCCTGAAGGCGTTCATTTTGAGCGAACAAGTTCATACGGTGATAACGATTACTGGCAAAAAACCTATAAAGTCATTACCCCAGTCAGTATTGATAAACTGGTTAAGGCCTATCAAGAGGCTATGAGCCAGCACGATAATTGGGTCGCCGAACAAAACACAGGTTCAGGTCAGTATCTGTGGCAAGGATTGACTGAGAATGCTAATTGGCACATGCAATTGGACGTGATTGAAACGGCTCAATCGAATGAATATGTCTTACGCGTGCACGTCCAAAAAACGAGCTAATCGGATACTATGATTAAACAGAAAGTGGGCGTTGTGCTCTACGATAATGTCAACGCACTGGATGTAGTGGGGCCGCTTGAGGCCCTTCACACGGTATCGGATGTTGCTCAGCCAGCCTACAAATGCTTATTTATCGGCGACGAAATCAGGCCATTTATGACAGAGTCCGGCCTGCCGCTTATGACAAATACAACCTTTGCCCAAATCGATGCTTTGGATATTTTAATCGTTCCAGGTGGCGCCGGCTCACGAGATCCCAAAGTCCTCGCCATTTTGTGTCCATGGATAGGACGTATTCGGCCCAAAACGAAGCGAATTATGAGTATTTGTACCGGCGCATTTGTATTGGCGGCAGCCGGTTTACTCGATGGTCAACAGGCTACAACACACTGGGCCCATATTGATGAATTTAAGCAACAGTATCCGGCCGTGCGCCTTGCAGCCGATGAGCTGTATGTCGACAACGGCCATATCGCAACGTCGGCAGGCATTACCTCCGGTATCGATTTGACCTTAAAAATCATTGAAGACGATTTAGGTGCTGATATTGCCGCGAAAGTCGCTCGTTACTTAGTGGTTCACTACCGCCGTGCTGGGCATCAAGCGCAGTTTTCGTTGCCGCTAAAATATCAAATGAAGGCAGACAGCCAATTTGCTTCGTTACACGGCTGGGTAATGGCAAATTTACAACAAAACTTGAGCGTTAGTCAGTTGGCAGAAAAAGCGCAAATGAGTGAGCGCAACTTTTGCCGACGCTTTAAAGCGCAAATGGGCCAATCACCCGGTCGCTATGTAGAATCACTGCGGCTAGACTATGCCCGACAACTGTTAGTTGAAAAACCTTGGCATATTAGCCGCGTGAGTGAAGCCTGTGGTTATCAACACGACGATGTCTTTCGCAGAGCGTTCGAAAGACGTTTTAATCTTACCCCTAAAGCTTATCGAGCGTTGTTTTCTGCAAGTTAGAAGCTCACCGGCCATCTAGGGGGCATTGGCTGTATTTGCGAACAATTCCTCGTCTTTTATCTCATCGCTATCCATACGAGGTTCCTTTTCTGTAGGGTGTGAGGTGATTCGTTCACCCCACAACAATCAGTATTATTTTTCGCAAGCTTCTGCTAGTGAACAAAAAAAAGCAATACGACGCGCTGTACTTTCGTAACGGGCGAACCGACCAGATGCACCGCTGTGACCAGCATCCATGTCAGTCTTCAACAAGATCAAGTTATCGCTGGTGGAATACTCTCGAAGTTTGGCCACCCACTTAGAGGCTTCAAAATAACCTACTTGAGAATCGTGAAGCCCTGCTGTAACCAGCATATGTGGATAATCTTTAGCGTCAACATTATCGTAAGGCGAATAGCTCAACATATAATCATATGCTGTCTTATCGGTTATTGGATTACCCCATTCTGCCCATTCGTTTGAGGTTAGTGGTAATGTCTCATCAGAAATGGTCGTAACAACATCAACAAATGGCACTGCAGCTGCTATTCCTTTGTAGAGCTTAGGCTCCATATTGGCAACAGCACCCATCAATAAACCACCAGCACTACCACCGTAAGCGAAAACATTGTCTTTATCCCCGTAGCCTTGCGCGACTAAACCTTTGGTAACATCAACAAAATCGTAAAACGTATTCTTTTTGTTTCCTAACTTGCCGTCGTCATACCAATCTCTTCCAAGCTTCTGAGAGCCACGTATATGCGCTATAGCTACGACAAATCCGCGGTCCAGTAGGGAAATGTTTGCAGGAACAAAGTTGGGGTCAATAGTGATGCCGTAACTACCATATCCAAACTGATAGATTGGATTAGAACCATCTTTTTTGAATTTATCCTTACGAAACACAATGGTGACCGGCACTTGAACACCATCGCGAGCGGTTATGTAAATGAATTCCGCCTCATAATTGCTACTATCAAAACCACCTAATACCTTGTCTTGCTTTTGAACGGTTGCTTCAAGCGTGCTGAGGTCTACATCAATAGTCGACAAAGGCGTTGTAGGAGAGCTGTAATGGAACCTTACATAAGTATTACTCGGCTCTAAATTCGCATATGGATATGCTTGGTAAATATCGTCATTGAAAGAAATCAATTGTGGCTGCTGATGATTGATGTCACTGATGAATATCTTAGTTTTACCTCTTTCCAACAATACATACACAAAATGGTCGTCAAATAAATCATATGATTCAATCAATGCATCATCTCTATGAGGAACAAGCTCCTCCCACGAGGTCTTATCGGTGTAATCAGCAATGCTGGCTCGCATTAACCGATAATTCTTAGCGCCTTCATT
Organism: Alteromonas sp.; assembly: GCA_964230255.1. Taxonomy (GTDB): domain Bacteria; phylum Pseudomonadota; class Gammaproteobacteria; order Enterobacterales; family Alteromonadaceae; genus Alteromonas_E. Next base: position 5,155 of record CAXRGW010000047.1, on the reverse strand, counting down.
TGTCCGAATGTAAAACGAGTCTCCTTTCTTATCTACCCAATATTCAAAATCGTTATCGAGAGGATGGAAACGTACAGGTTGAGCTTCGGGATTGGACGCATCTAACATTGAAACGCTCGACCGCTCATAATGTGAATGAGCGATGAAAATCGTGCTTCGGTCAGTCGATTTATATAACCATGTATAGTAGGTGGTGTCAGTTTCCTCATAAACCAGTTCATCTTCCGATTGGTCAGTTCCAAGCTCATGTCGCCAAACCTTGTTACCCAGCAGAGTCTGAGGATCTCTGGTCATGTAATAGATGTATTTACTGTCACTCGCCCATTCGTAGTTACCCGTAGTATCTTTAATCTCGGTAAGTAATGATTTTTCACCTTCAAGAGAGTAAACATATATGTCATAGCCTCTGCGACCTTGGGTGTCTACAGCAAAGCTGTACATTTTATTATCAGGACTTGCTTCACCTGAACGGAGTTGGAAATATTCGTGGCCTTTGGCCAGCTCATTAGCGTCATAAACCAACTCAGCTTCTGCGTCTAGGCTGCCTTCCTTGCGGTAACGGACAGCATACTCTTGATCACCTGAGAATGTGCGGTAATACCAATAGCCATTTTTGTAGTAGGGTACATCGGATTTGTCCTTCTCCAATCTACCGGTGAGCTCCTCAAATAGACCCGACTCTATATCGGCAACAGGGGTCATTACCCCTATCGTGTATTCATTCTCTGCTTCTAGATGAGCGATGACTTCAGGTGACTGTCTGTCGTCGTCTCTCATCCAATAATAGTTATCAATTCGCGTATCACCATGGGCGGTCATTTCAAAGGGGACTTTTTTCGCAACAGGCGCGACTAACTCACTCGCTTTTTGCTTGAGTGGGTTTGTTTCTTTAGGTGCAGTCGTTTCGGGATGAGAGCAAGAAAAAAGAGTCATTGAACATAACGCGATTAATATTTTTTTATTCATTTTATTAAACCTAATTTGTATCCATTTGTTAGGTTGGTTTTGTGTATAGGGAACGCTTAGCATCTTATACCCATATGTAAACAAGCGAAGCAAGCAAGAAGGCAATATATTGGATTACATCACGGTTTTTTACAATCCCGTGTGGCTACATTCGTATCTGGACTGTAAAAGCCCAAATCAATACGAATTAGATAGAAGAAATGAGAGAAACGTAGCTTAACTGGGGTGGTCGATTTGACTTGACCACGTCATACCTGCAACATCGCAAACATAATCTAGAGATCGTTCCGTAACTCTTGGGGTTTCTGGAATGGGATAGTCATATCATTTGAGAAAAATGCACTCTTTTACAAACATGTGTATATCCTTTTGAACTTGTGCAGTAAAACGTTGAAAACTCAATCCAATAAATTCGGAAAAACTGGCGCCAACAGTGCCACCTTCGACAGTCGAAATAAAAGTAATGGATGGGATGATTAAAACAATTCAACGCAAGAGCGGTGCCGATCCTGCTTTTAAGAAAGCCATGAATTATTTTTTCACGCAAACTACGATCGATCACCCAGAAATATTTTTCTCAACAAAAAGCCAATTTAAACAGTTTTTCGCTAGCTTTGAGGAAATTGTGGCCATCAGGAACTTCTATATCATTCTCACTCCTTTTAAAGGCTGGGAGATTCGGAATAACCAGTACTGGTCATCAGCGGTGTCGAATAGACTCAATGTGTCACAGAAGCGAGTAAAAAATCGAAACCTGTATCCGAATGGACAATTGTCCATTCAGTATCTGCATCCAGATACTGAAAGAAAAGTAATTGAGTGCAAAACTAAGCGACTTCCTAAAAAATTTGGTTCCAACGCTTTTAAATGTTTGTTGCACTTGTACGCAATTTTTTTCGGTGCCCAAAAAAGGCAGCTCGAGTAGATGCTTTGGCTGCCAAGTTCCCTAATTACTCACACCATTATCTAGATTCGTCCCACTCTACTGTAACCTCATATCCCTTTGAATATGCTATTTGTGCTGCAAGCTTGCAGGTAAAGTCAGTTCTGTAAACTTTAATGTCCCCATCACCTCTAGTTAATTGGGAAAAAGTCTAACCGACAATCAAAAAACCATAAATGCTCATTCAAATTACTTGTTCAATAGCAAGGCAAAAGTATTACTCACCTGATTCAGTCTGCTCTCTCATCGCTTGAAAAAAGGTAAAGACCTGCGCGCAACGATGAGCCCTTCCATACCGCCCTGTTTTGACATGACCAGTATTTTCAATGTGAAGCAGCGTAGTACTGTTATTGGTTTGATTCGCACGAATACGGTAAAGCCATTTGGGCGGCCCCCAATAAGGCACCCCAGGGTCCTGAAGTGCTGAGGTGGTATAGATGTTCGGATAGACCTGAGGCCTTACGTTGTCGTAAGCCGAAAAACTTCTAATATAATGAAAAGCCTCTTCGCTCTTTACCGGATTCCCAAACTCATGACGCTCAGTAACATTAAAAGAAACATTGTCATCCATAAGCGAGTTAAGAAAATCCACAACGGGCACCCATGCGACGACAGAGTGAAAGTAATCTGGCAATTCATTCAGCCCATATCCTAAGGGCTGTCCAGCCGCTGATGCACCGCTTGCAAAAATATTACCTTTCTTAACAACCCCGCTATCGACTAAGTATTTTGCAACCGAGACAAAATCCTCCATGGTATTTTTTCGATCCATCTGTTTGCCTTGCCTGTGCCACTCAGGACCCAATTCACCACCACCACGAACATGCGCATACGCAATATTAAAACCGTCCTGAAGTATTGGCATTTCGTAGGAAATAAATTCAGGATTTAGTGAATCCCCGTAGGCTCCATACACATATAGCCACAACGGCGCATTAGGGCTATCAATGTTGTCTTTGTGTTGTATCAGCGTAATAGGCACATCGACATCACCCACAGATTTAGCAAAAATTCGCGATACCTTATAATCAGCGGGATCATAATCAGCAATTTCCGCTTGTGAGACGATCGTCTTTGATTTCGACGCCATATCCAATGAATAAATGATCTGCGGGGTTAGATAACTTTCGTAACTAATTAACACGGTGTTGGATGCGTAGTCCTGACCATTCAAGAAGTCTAGCGTAAACATATCTTGGTCAAAAATTACAGAATGAGATTCATTGGTAGCCTTATCAATATAATAAATGCGCTGCTCAAATCCTTTTGAGGCAAGGATAAAAATATAATCGTTAAAATGTGACGTATCATCAATTAGGTAGCCGTCTTGTGACTCAAACACAACTTCATGCTCGACTTTTACGGAATCTTGCAGCTTGAATCTGAAGAGCTTATTCTCATCGCCTTGCATCTCAGAGGTGTAATAAAAGTATCCGTTTTTACTGTGCTCAAGCACTATTTCGTGCCCTTCATCTCTTGAAAAAATCTGAATGGGCGCATTCGCTACATTTTCTGAGTCAAGTAACCAAATGTCTTGAGCACCGTCGATAAACACACTTATGTTTACATACCGTCCTGAGGCTGTGTCGTAGACTGCTGGATACGAGTCTGCGGTATCGATACCATCGATTTTAATATTGGTTCCATCAGATAAATTGTATCGATAATATGAGAAATCCGTTATAGATGTATAGACGATATTATTAGAGTCTGCAGTCCATCCTAAATATGATTCCATGTTAGGTATTGAAACTATTATCTCAGGGCTTGGCGAGATCCGTTGTATATGAAGCGTGAACTCATGCAACCCCACAACATCCTCAGCCCACGCGATATATTGATTATCAGGTGAGACCTTTATATCCCCTGGATACACTTTATAGTAGTTGGTATCTTTCGCCCGCTCTGCTAGATCGAGAATTACAAAGTCTTTGGCGGGATCTTCTCCTACCGCATAGTAAGTGGGGTATTCACTACCATCACGATATTCTCGCTTTACTTCGTACCCGCCTAGATAAAACGGTCTATCTAAAGATGCATCTAGCACATTAGCCTTAATTCTCTCTAAATACTGATCAACTTGATCTGCATGCTCAGTAAAAAACTGCTCGGACGCTGCATTTTCTGTTTCTACAAAGCCCATAACATGCTCTGTCGGTTGACCTTTCGGGTCGACATCTCGCCACCAACCAAACTCATCAACCATAGAAACCCCATGTACGTTGGTCACAACCGAGCCATTCTCTAATTTGGTTAAGGTCAACGGAGGATTATCTTCAGTCTCTTGCGTGCTACAAGACTGAATAAGGGCGAGAAAAAAAACTAGATACCACTTACGAATGAGTTTCATCAGATTAAATTTACTGTGCATCAATAGATACAGCGTATCAGTAATTAGGAAGGTGACAACCTTTGTGAGTGTAAGTACACATCTAGTGATTAAGTGGGAGTCACCCTAGGACATTTTATTTTAAAGCACGCACAGCTCAACATTTCTTAGTGCCAAAAAATTCGCCTGTTATATTGGCGACAAATACACATTAGGCGACCTAATTAGGTGGTGATGTTTGTTAATACTTATCAGGCAAGATCGGTGGAAACTCGGCTTCAATGCGCGCTCGTGAGCGGGCAAGGCGAGTGTTTTCATGCTCTTCGACTAACCGTTTCTCTTCGTCGCTCGGATTTTTTTTGACCGCCAAGTAATCTAAGCCTCTCAACTTTATTAATTGGACATTATTACTAGCGTCTTTCTCCTCTCGCTTTTGCAAAATCCACCGTTTTGCTCTAGCGACAGCGGCTGCGGCCGATGTCTCGATGACTTAATCCTACTTCGAATTTGAGACGCAGGACGTCTTTAATCTTTCTCATATCGGTTCTCTTTCTCGCCATGGCAGCTCGTTCCTTCAACAAAGTGATGAAGTTGAGCTTACCAATTGATTTAGTGAGAAAAAGAAGAAGATTTCGGGATTCTGATCAGTGATTTCGGAAAAACGTCATTTTTGATCGGATAACGCCGAAATAGGCGATCGGATTAGACCGAAATCAGTGATCGGATTGAACCGAAATGGCTGATCGGAATGGGCCGGAACATGCACAAACAAAATATCATTAATTATCATGATCTTAAACATCATCATCGTTATCAAAAAAAGCAACGGTCACTCATGGTTTACCCAGCTGACTGATGAGATGGGGACCACCATCATGCCGATAGTCTGAGTAGGGGCAATCGCCCCCACTCGCCTT
>CAXRGW010000046.1:0-45834 GCA_964230255.1 Alteromonas sp. | reverse complement strand
TGGCTGCACCTGAGCGCAGGCAGACTAGTTTTTGGCTATTTGGCCCGAAAACTCGTCTGCAAACCACTCGTCGAGCATGCGTTTCTCATACCTCAAGGGCTCTGAATCGAATCCGCGTAACGAGCGCTGCAAGAAACCCATGTCTTTAAGCTCTACGTCGGCTTCTTTGACTATTTGTCCAGCATCCGTCAATTGATAACTAAACGTTATGCGCGGAATATCGATGTCCTTAATAACTCGCACATCGTTGCCGCTTTGGCCTAATCCTACAAATGAGCTCGGCCAAACTTCTCCGGCCAAATCCAAATTGGTAACCGTTAGATTCCATTGGTACCTGTCGGGAAATTGCCCACCCAACTCGGCAAAGTGTTCTTCAAGCCGATTGAGCGTTTGCTCCAAGAAGCGCTTACGCGATTGATTAACCGGACGCACGTCTGAATAGTCTTCTGGAGACTCCCATACCACGGCTACTTTGTCGGCTTGTACCTCATCCGAAGAAAAAACGACCGGCGATGCGAAAAGAGCAACGGGTAATAGTGTTAGAGCTAGCGATTTTTTCATGACACCCTCTGTTTAGCTGAGCCATCATTGATGGCATTGATAACCTAAGTATAGCTAACTACCTGGATCTGTGCGGATAGTTGCATTACTCACAGATAAATAGACCAACAGGCGAATAAAAAGTTTAGTTTGATTATCGCGCCACAAAACAAACGGGCCGCCTAATAGGCGACCCGCTCTTAAACGAGTGAACATCAACTTTAGGTTTTAGATGACAAAGGCGAACGATTGATTTCGCGGCAAACCACGCGCAACGTCGTACCGTAGATAAACGGATTCATATCTTGAGCAATACAATACTGCTTGTTAAACAATTCGATGCTATTGCGGCTCTCAGTAATCTCCTCTAGATAGGTCAGCTGAGATTCACTCATACCAGCAACGAATGGTTTAATATTATCCTGCAACTTTGCAATCTCTTGCTGATCGGGGATCTCGGAGATCGTAACCATCCACTCTGAGACAGTGTGTTGAACGTCTCTCAACCAATACTGCATAAACTCAGTACGCAAGATTGCAACCAGCAGGACAATTTCAATAAATACAACGAACGCTTTAACCATACCACTAAGAAAAGTTACGCAGCCACACTTATCACAGTAGGTGACTTATGCTTAAAGTTAAATGCTTAGGGCTATACTGAGGTATTGGCTTTAATAACGTCACAGGCCATGTGTCCTAAGGATTTTATTCGACTTCCTGATTATTAAAGCAAAAAATTGATCTAAGTTAAGAATGCGAGAGACATTTTAGTTATAATTAGCACAACCTTACACGAAATCGCATGGCTGCATCGCTGTCAAACTATGAAAGAGCCGACGATGAATAATCAAATTCCGGTAAAAGACGTTACGCCGGTAAAAGTGCACAAACCGAAAAAAAGCAACCAGGACCAAAATTATACGCCGCGAAGTCGCATATACGTACGCGCAGTTGAAGGAACATTCGAAACTATTCGACGCTTTTTTGGATTGATTTTCTTGGGAATTTTCGCCGTTATTCCCTGGATCCCCTATAACGGTGCACAGGCCGTATTACTCAACATCGGCGAGCAGCGCTTCACTATATTTAGTATGACACTGTGGCCTCAGGACTTAACGCTGTTAGCTTGGTTACTCATCGTCTCAGCGTATGCGCTATTTTTTGTTACTACCTTCGCTGGTCGTGTCTGGTGCGGATTCATGTGCCCCCAGACCACATGGACTTTCATCTACATCTGGTTCGAAGAAAAAATTGAAGGTGCGCGCAATAAGCGCATGAAACTCGACCAGCGCCCGATGGACTTTGATAAATTCTGGCGCAAAACGTTAAAACACACTTCATGGGTAATAGTGGCTTTATTGACGGCACTCACCTTTGTTGGTTACTTCACGCCGATCGACCAATTATTTATTGATTTTTTCACCTTTAACGTCAGTTTTTGGGCTGGTTTCTTTGTTATCTTCTTTACCGTTTGTACCTACGGTAATGCTGGCTGGATGCGCGAAGTCATGTGTACGCACATCTGCCCATACGCGCGTTTCCAATCAGCGATGTTCGACAAAGACACCTTTACCGTTGCCTACAACCCTACGCGCGGCGAGCAACGCGGCCCCAGACCACGCAAGGTTCCGCATGAAGAATTAGCAGATAAGGGCTTAGGTGACTGCATTGACTGTAATTTATGTGTGCAGGTCTGCCCTACCGGTATCGATATTCGCAATGGGTTGCAGTATGAATGTATCAATTGTGGTGCATGTGTAGATGCGTGTAACGGGGTAATGGAAAAAATGAATTACCCCAAAGACTTGATTAGTTTTACGTCAGAGCACGAACTGAAAGGCGGTAAGACCGATATTGTGCGGCCCAAATTAATTGGCTATGCGATTGTGTTGGTGGTTATGACTACCCTACTCGCGTTTGAGGTTGTCACGCGCTCTTCACTTGAAGTGGATATAATCCGTGACCGTAACTCTTTGTATCGCGTAACTAACCAGGGCTTAGTTGAAAACGTCTATACCTTGAAGATCTTGAATAAATCGCAAGAATCGCGATCTTATACTATTAGCGTTACTGGCTTAGATAGTTATGAATTCTTTGGCGATCAAGCAGTCCAAGTTGCAGGTGGTGAGATATTTAGTTTGCCCGTTTCTGTGGCGACAGAAACAACTAACCTCGATGGACGAGTAACCGATATTTATTTCCGAGTGCAAACACAAGATTTAGACGGTAACCTGATCGAAGTCGAAGAGCCAACTAGGTTTTTATACAAATAATTGTGAGTGAGACTTCAATTAAATCAAATGCTGTTAGCAGTGAATTTCAGTTTGCCGATTTAACCCCGGATTTGATCCTCAATGCCCTTGAAAGCATTGGCGTATACGCAGAGTCCGGGTTACTCGCCCTGAATAGTTACGAAAATCGCGTTTATCAATTTATCGATGACAACAGACAGCGCTGGGTGGTCAAGTTCTACCGCCCGCAGCGCTGGACTGACGGGCAAATCCAAGAAGAACACGACTTTGCGACAGAGTTAAAAGCAGGAGAAATTCCGGTTGTGGCGCCCAGTAGTATCGGAGCACGCACACTTCACCACTTTTCAGGCTATCGATTTGCGCTGTTCGCTTCCGTCGGAGGTCGACAATTTGAAGTCGATAACCTAGACCAACTCGAGCAAGTCGGTCGCTATTTAGGCCGTATCCACCGTCTCAGCTCTTCCCGAGATTTCGAATCGCGTCCGGCGTTTTCGACTACTGCCTATCTGCATCAACCACTGCAAACGCTGCAGCACAGTAATCTGGTTCCAAGCTCCCTTGAGACACCGTTTTACACCGTACTCGAGCACGTCATTAAGGCGACCGAAAAAGCCTACCACTCAACCCCGTATATTCGTCTGCACGGCGATTGTCACCCAAGTAATATTTTATGGCGTGACGGGCCAAGTATTTTAGATCTAGATGATTGCCGTATGGGCCCGGCAATCCAAGATCTATGGATGATGTTATCGGGTGAACGCCAGCAACAAATGATCCAGCTCGATACCTTAGTTGAAGCGTATGAAGAATTTCACTGCTTTGACAGCACGCAGTTAGACTTGATAGAGCCGCTTCGCGCCATGCGCATTGTCCATTATATGGCGTGGCTAGCTAATCGCTGGGGTGATGCCGCATTCCCTCGGGCCTTTCCTTGGTTTGCTACTGATAAGTATTGGGAACAACAGATATTGAGTCTCAAAGAACAGCTCGCGGCTCTAGACGAAGCCCCATTAAAATTATTCTAAGCCATAACAAAACTATCAAACATCGTATAGATAATTAGTTATACTGCGCAGCGTTCGTAGGTGCTTTAGTCATATGATTAAAGTTAAACGGGAAATAGGTGTAAAACCTATGCTGCCCCCGCAACGGTAATTAAACCTAGTTTATTCAAAAACCAGGTGAATGTTCGCGATACCACTGTGCATGCGATGCATGGGAAGGTGAATATTCAACGCGTAAATTGCGCGTAATTATGAGCCCGGATACCGGCCTGTGATATGCCTCAAAATCACTGATTTTGGTTTTTACCTTCGCACACTCGGGTGGAGTGTTACAGGAATAACAAGAATGAAACACACACATATCTTAGCTACCACCACAGTAGCTATTGCAAGCGCACTTGCGCCTGCCGCAGCACTTGCACAATCAACTAATAATAATCTCGAACGCATTTCAGTGGTTGGGTCCCGTGGAGAAATCAGTCAATCTAAGCTGGCAGCTGCTAGTTACATTATTGACGAGCAAGCCATCCAAAACGCCGGACAGCCTTTTCTAATTGACTTATTACGCGGTTTACCCGGTATCAGCGTTGCGCAATCAGGCAGTGTTGGCGGTTTAACCGAATTGCGTTTGCGGGGCGCAGAGTCAAATCATGTACTGGTGCTTATAGACGGCGTGGTTGTCAACGATGAGAGTCAAGGTGGACTGGTTGATTTTGCTCATTTATCCACCGCTAATATCGTCAGCGTTGAGTTGCTGCAAGGCCCCCAAAGTGCCCTGTGGGGAAGCGGTGCTATTGCTGGTGTAATCAGTATTAAAACGCGCAACGGCAAAACCGCACAGCGCAATGTGAGAGTTAACCTCGGCAATAACGCAGAATATGGCATCGGCGCTACTTTCAGCGGCCAACAAGAACAATTTTCTTGGCTGCTAGATGCCCAACATATTACCACTGACGGCCAAAACGTGGCGCGCCAAGGCGATGAAGACGATGGTTACGAAAACACCACCATCGGTGCCAATCTCAATTGGCAGATCAGCGATAAACAATCGCTAGCAGTGAATTTACGCGGTGTTGATTATCAAAACGATTTCGACGCAGTGGATTTCTTTACCACAGGCCTGCCAATCGACGCCGATAATATGACCGAAGGCACTCAACTTTCAGCCAACTTACATTGGCAACTTGCGCAAACCGATGTACTCACTCACAACCTGATAGCACAGTATAGCCACAATGAAAGTGAAAACTTTACAGCCGGCGTTACTACAGGTGATACCAATGCACAGAAAGTGAGACTAGGTTACTACGCGAGCTACACATCAAATCTATTAGAGAGCGCCAACATTGGCGTTGAGCACGTTACCGATGACTTCGAACAAGGTGGCCCGATCGGTTTTGGCGACCCAAATCAAACGCAAAGTATTGATACGCTCGCTGTGTTTGCCGATGCAATAATCAATATCAGCAATGACTGGAGCATAAATGGCTCGGCGCGTTGGGATGACAATAGCGACTTTGATGATCAAACCAGCTACCGCTTAGGTCTTAATTATCAAATTAGTCGACAATGGTCGTGGTTTGTCAGTCACGGAAAGGCGATCCGCAATCCAACCTTCACCGAGCGCTTCGGCTTCTTTCCACAGACATTTGTCGGCAATGCCGAGCTACAACCTGAAACTGCAAAAACGCTCGAAACAGGCGTGCGCTTTATTCCTCATGCCGGTGTGCTCGTGCAATTAAACGCCTTTGATAGCAAGCTTAAAAATGAAATCAACGGCTTTGTATTTGAACCCGTAAGCGGTTTATTTACAGCAGCAAATCGCATAGCTATCAGCGAACGCGAAGGCGTCGAGCTTATGCTTGAACAAACCTTGAGCGTAATCAAAATCAGTGCGAACTACAGTTATTTGGACGCCTCTGAATTGAGCGATACTGAATTTGCCACCGTCGAGCTGCGTCGTCCATGCCATACCGGATCGATTCGAGTGAATTATTTACCGAACGACAGTCAATGGCAGGCTAATCTGCACCTTGATTATACTGGCTCACGTATAGACCAGTTTTTCCCACCGTTTCCACAACCAGCCGAGCGTGTGAACTTAGCTGCGTATTGGTTAGCCAATGCTGCGATCAGCTATGATTTTAACGATTCAGCAAGAGTTCAGTTCAGTGCACATAATCTATTCGACCATGCGTACGAAGATGTGGTTGGCTTTGTCGGTGAAGGCCTTCAATGGCGGATAAACACCCAATATCGCTTCTAAAATACCTGTCAGTCGCGCGATATACTTAATCTATCGCGCAAGTGGCCCGTAGTGACTAGTCGATAACAGCTATCCTGTGCTAGGCTATGGGCGTTTTTTACAAGGGATCTCTACAACTATGAAGAAACTGTTTATTGGCTTTCTGTTGGCCGCTTTAATGCCTCTTTCAGCGTGTGGGCAAATGCGTTGGGAAGAAGGAACCCACTATCGCGTGATCAGTGATCAAGCAACAGCCAAGCCTGAAGTGATTGAGTTTTTCTCATTCTGGTGCCCAGCCTGTAATGCTTTTGAACCTATCGTCCAAGACATGAAAACACGCCTTGGTGACGACGTGAAACTTACCAAGGTACACGTAAACTTTATGCAGTTTGCAAGTCAGGAAGTGCAAGATGATGTCACTCGCGCTATGTTGGTAGGTCGTACGCTTAAAGATGAGACGCGACTAAACGGTGCTATTTTTAATTATATTCACCGTCAGCGTGGTGCTATTACTAACCTAACCGACGTGCGCAATATATTCCTAGTCAATGGCATTGAGGGCGAAGAGTTTGACAAGATGGTGTCGGGCTTTAGCGTAAATAGCTTGGTGCGTAAGAACAATAAAACTATCGATGACTATCGTCAGCACTTAAACGGCGTGCCAAATTTCATCGTTAACGGCAAATATCAAGCAACATTTACCCGTGATATGACACCCGATGATATGGTTAACTTAATCGTTTGGTTAAGCCAACAAAAGTAATATTTCACAATAAAAAACGCGCCTGAAGGCGCGTTTTTTTACCTGCTAATCCCAAGCACTAACCTAGTTTATCTGTAGCAACTTTATAGCGTGGGTCTTCATTCACATTCATTTCTACGTACTTGTTAGCTTTCACTAACAGGCTTCGACATTCAGGACTGATATGACGAATGTGCAGCTTCTTGCCGTTTTGTTCGTATTTATCCGCCAGGCCGTCCAGGGCATCAATGCCTGATGAGTCCCAAATACGTGATTCATTAAAATCAATCACTACGTCTTCAGGATCATTTTTCGGATCGAACAAGTCTTTAAAGTGCGTAACAGAACCAAAGAACAGGGGACCTTCAAGCTCATACACCTTCCAGCCATCTTTGTCGGTATGAGTACGCGCAATAATATGTGTCGCGTGCTTCCACGCAAACACTAAGGCTGACACAATAACACCAACAACAACCGCAACAGCAAGATCTGCAATTACCGTTACCGCGGTAACTAGGAACAATACAAAAGCATCTTCTTTGTTAACGCCGCGTATGATTCGGAAAGATGCCCATTCAAAAGTACCGATAACCACAACGAACATAACACCAACGAGGGCAGCCAATGGGATCATTTCAATCAAAGGCGCAGCGAATAGAATGAATGCTAACAATACCATCGCAGCCGTGATGCCCGATAAACGTCCGCGGCCACCCGAGTTGATGTTGATCATAGACTGACCAATCATGGCGCACCCTCCCATGCCACCAAAGAAGCCATTAACGGTATTGGCAACACCTTGACCCACACACTCGCGGTTACCACGACCACGGGTATCGGTCATTTCGTCAATCAGTGTCAGGGTTAATAGTGACTCAATTAACCCTACTAATGCCAAAATAATTGCTGTAGGTAAGATAATCATTAGGGTTTCCCAAGTGAAAGGCACCATGGGAATCGCAAACGTTGGTAATTCACCAGCCAGTGTAGCGCCAGCCTTCTGATCTGCCGGTAACATATCACGGACAAAATCGATCACTGTGCGCGCTTCTAAATCTAACCCGTGTACCAGCAGAGTAACAGTGATGATCGCAGCCAATGAGGCCGGCACTGCGGTGGTCAATTTAGGCAGAATATAAATAATCGCCATGGTCAAGGCTACCAGCCCTAACATGATGTACATCATTTCGCCCCGCATCCACTCCATGCCCTCGTCGCCAAGTATTTTAAATTGGCCCATTTGAGCAAGGAAAATGACAATGGCTAAGCCATTTACAAAGCCGAGCATTACCGGATATGGCACTAGTCGAATGAACTTGCCGAGCTTAAAAATACCGGCTGAAATCTGCAGTAAACCCGCCAGTATTACGGCGGCAAACAGATAGGCGATACCGTGTTGTGAAACGAGTGCTACCATAACAACAGCCATAGCGCCGGTTGCTCCAGAAATCATGCCTGGACGGCCGCCAATGGCTGAAGTGATAAGTCCCATCATGAAGGCTGCGTATAGACCTACCATAGGTTCAACACCCGCTACGAAAGCGAATGCTACAGCTTCTGGAACCAATGCAAGCGCCACCGTGATGCCAGAGAGCACATCATTCTTTACGTTGCCTTGCTGTTTGGTAATCAAATCAAACATAGGGATTGACACCTGTATATCGTATTAGCTTAAAAATTAGCCGGCGATCCTATCAGGAAAGCCAAGATAAATCTTTTAACAGTTTGTTAATTCCGATGGGTTTCTTCGATAAATACGTTATAGTGGCCTACTGATTTGACATTAGTAGCATCTAACCCCATGAATTTGATGCAGTTTAGTGTAGACGTTATAGGGCCTGTGGTGATCTTACTCGCGGCGGGTAAACTGCTACATGCTAGAGGCAAACTCAGCGATGATTTCATTGCAAATGGCTCCAGCTTAGTCTTCAATTTTGCCTTGCCAGCATTGCTGTTCATATCAATCAGCCAAGCTAACTTTGAACAGGCGGCTAATGTCGAGCTTATTAGTATTGGCCTACTCATAACTTTGATGTTTTTTGCCCTGAGCGCAGTGATTGTGCAGTTAGTGTTTCCTTGTCGTGCTGATCGCGGCGTTATCGTTCAGGGGAGCTTTCGCGCCAATCTGGGCGTAGTAGGTTTGGCGTACGCAGCGAACGCATTTGGAACAGAGGATTTTGCGCAAGCCTCGGTATTCATGGGCGCTTTAGTGCTGTTGTATAACATCCTTTCGGTTTGGGTCTTGAATCTATATTTACCCAAGCGCATGAACACTTGGCAAACCTTTACCAGCTTGCTGTCAAATCCCATCATGCTTGCCATAATCGCGGCCTTAGTCTTTACCTATAACGACTGGCAATTACCCCAAATCGTCAACACCAGTACTCAATATTTTGCCCAATTAACCCTGCCGTTGGCGCTATTGTGCACCGGTGCCGCGATCCGCTTTCGCGGTATGCGCGGACAATTGAATGCCCTGATATTCACTATTGTATGTAAGTGCCTACTTTATCCGCTCGCCATAGTTGGTGCCGGGGTCTACTGGGACCTGGGCGAAACTGAACTGTTGACTATGTTGTTTATGTCAATCGCGCCGACCGCAGCGGTAAGCTTTATTATGGTTAAGAAAATGGGCGGTAATGCTGATCTAGCGGCCAACATTGTGGCTATAACTACAATAGTATCAATACCTGTTACACTGGTCGGCTATGGCTGGGTTATCAATGTATTGTAGACATTTGGAGGCGAAACCAATGCGTATATACCCAATATTTAAGCCGCTGTTATTGTTGCTTTCACTCTCGTTTGCCGGGAGTGTGCAAAGTAAACCACCACCCGCACATTTGAGTGTAAACGGCAATGCTGCGGTCACCTATCATACGTTAGACCAACGCCTTTTAGCCCCGGGCAGTCTTCTGACAAGCGATCAACGATTAGTCTTACCGTTTTTGGGTACCGTCGTAACGGTATCTCAACCCCATAAGCCTAACGCGCATTCTGAACACCAATTTTATAATGCCAGTTTTAAAGCTGCTGACGAAAATCTTACGGTGTTATACACCCAAGGGCAAAGCACAGCCATTGGTGAAGTCTACACTGACAAACGCCACCTGTATTTTGAGCTCAAGGATAGTGATTTATGGGTAGTCGATATCACTGCTAGCAGATTGTTACCGGGACTTTACCATCACGATGTTGCCAACCCACAGGCACAGTTATTTAGCGTACCGACAGAGCTTTTGGAGGCCGGTGCGCGAACCATAAACCGGCAAAACCCGATTATTATCGATACATTGTTGATTTACACACCCAATATCGTCGCTGCCTACCCAGGCGATATGACAGAAACCTTGATGAACCATGTGATCGCGAAGGCGAATCAGACCTTTGTGAACAGTGGCGCCAATATTTTGTTGCGCTTGGTGGATACCGAGCTTGTAGATTTCACGTTACCGTCGAGCTTAGTTGCTTTAACTGAAATGGCGTCGGCTTTGGATGATAGTAATGCGACTGTCCCCGACGCATCACTGGCCAATTTGAGTCAGCTTCGCGACAGCGTGGGTGCTGACTTAGTTGCCATGATCCGCACCCACGATCTCAACGAACGAGAGGTGTGCGGTGTTGCTCGTTTTCCTACTACGGCGAATGACTTACTGATTAATGTTAGTAATGTTGGCATTAGCGGTGGCTCAAACTGTGTGAATACCTTCACCCATGAAGTGGGTCACAACTTTGGTGCCGGTCACCAACAAGTGGGTGGCTCAAGTGTGGGCGCTTTAAACTTCTCTGGTGCTTTAATTGCCTTTGAGCAGTACAACACCATCATGTCATCCATTGGCACTGGTGACGATAACCGCAACTACAAGCTTCCCTTGTTTTCCAGTCCAAGCTTCAACTGCGGCGGTGATGCTTGTGGTGATGCGCAGACCGCGGATAACGTCAGTACGATAAATTTCTTCGCTGAACAAAATGCCGCGCTGCGCGCTCAAGTAGTGCCAGGGACCATTTCTGCGCCACCACCGACCGATCCGGATAGTGACGGCGATGGCAGCACCGATAGTGTCGATCACTTTCCGTTTTTTGCCAATGAAAGCGATGACGATGATAACGATGGTATTGGCAACAATGCCGATGCTTTCCCCAACGATCCTAGTGAAACGCTAGATACTGATGACGACGGCATTGGCAATAACAGCGATAACGACGACGATGGTGACGGGGTTTCCGACGGCCAAGACGATTTACCACTCGATGCGCGAGACAGTATCGATATGGACGGTGATTCCTTCGGGGTTAGTCGCGATGAACTCGATAATGATTTCCAAGAGCAATTTGACGCCGACCAAGACAACATCGGTGATATTGCCGACCCCGATGATGACAATGATGGTGTGCCAGACTTTTATCCTTCACCGACGTTAGCACAGACGCAGCTGCTAGTGGTTAGCGCCGGTTCAAATGCTATCTTAAGCTACGATGCCGAAAACGGTGATTTTGAATCTACGCTTTACACCATCGAAGACGGTGGCTTTTCGTTCCGTTCAGAGCTAATTGAGGCGCCGAATAACCAGTTATTTGTGATTGGTTTTAGTGATGTGATTCAAATAGACCGTCAGCGCGATAACAGTAAAGTTGCGGTTTCACGTACTCAGCTCAGTACTAACTTCCCCGTGCATTTAGCAGCGAATAGTGAATCACGCCTGTACGTAAACAACGGTTTGGGCAACTCATTTGTCGAAGGTTTTAATCTGCTCTCAGGTGGTAACAATCTTGTCGTCACTAGCTTTAGTCAAGACGTATGGCGCGACATTGAGGTGTTAACCACCACGCAAGCACTGGTTGTTTCACGCAGCACTAATCAAATATTTACCTTTAATCCGCAAGAGTTTAACGGACCTCAGCAGTTAGTGATTGGCACCGGCTTGAACAAGCCTGAGCACTTAGCGGTCAATGCCCAAGGCGACATTTTTGTCAGCAATGCAGGTAGCGGCGAAATTCGCCGGTTTGCCAGTAATGGGGTGGCTTTAGGTATATTTGTTGCACCTGGTAGTAGCGGATTAACGACCCCAAGTTGTATGGATTTCGGACCAGACGGCAACTTGTACGTATGTAGCATGGATAATGACCGTGTGCTCGCATATGACGGTGATACCGGCGCGTTTTTACGCACCGCTGTCGACGCTGGTGAAGGTGGTCTAAGCAAACCGGTTGGTTTAGTGTTCGCCAGCCGTTTTGCCGATGAGTTCCGCTACGATCCTAATCACGACAGTGATAATGATGGAGTGTTAAACCCAGACGATGCCTTCCCACTGGATCCCAATGAAACCCTCGACACCGATAACGACGGTATTGGCAACAATGCTGACGAAGACGACGACGGTGACGGTATGCCCGATAGTTTTGAGGAAGAGTATGGTTTCGACCCGCTCGATCCCAGTGATGGCGCGTTAGATGCCGATGGTGACGGGGTCACTAATGCCCAAGAGTTTATCAACGGCACTGATCCTACTGTCGCTGACGACCCTCCCGCGCCTGCGCCAACACCTACTCCACCACCAGCCGACAATAGTGGCGGTAGCAGTCACGGCCTGATCGCCCTACTCGTTATGATGATTGCGTTGCGCCGCTACAAACGCGGCGCCGTCGCATAACATTAATGCGCTTAATATTGGCCAATTAAATTGCGCTGTTTGGCGGCTTTTTCGCCAACAGCGAATATTTTCATACCAATGGCTAAATAAACGGCTGAATTTAGCGCAACGATTAATAGCGAGATGTAATCTAAAGGCTGCCCATTCAACACCCAATCACGTGCCAACGAAGCCCCAGGCACAAATGGTAAGAAAGTAACAGGGTTAAGCGGTAATCCGTCGAGTGCGACTAAGCCCATTAAGCCAATACTTAAGAAAGCGCCGATGGTTTCAACCTTTTTAAAGACCAAAGCGAATCCCGCAATAATCAGACCTAAGCCTACGAGTGATGGTGCTGCTAGCATTAGCACTGCGTAAAACTGGAAGAGATTTATACTTAGCCAAGAGCCGGTTAGCCACATCACTAAATACGTCACCACTGTTAGCATAACTAAAGTGACTAAAATGTCGGCGAACGCACGACACAACAGCAAACGCACCACACCCTCTGGGCATAGGAACAAATGCTCGATATAGCCGCGCTGAGTGTCCTCGACAATACTCTTCGTGATTGAACCATAAGCACCGCTGGCAAACGTCCAGAGTAAAAAGCCAAATACCAAGCCATCCAGTGTCTGCGCACCATCGCCTTCTAACACAAAACCTTTGATGCCATAGAACAAAGCGAGAAACATGACCAAGATAAATATCATAGCAGTGGCCGTCTCAAACCAGTATTGGCGCATCTCCAACCAAGCCAAGCGCAATTCATTGGTGATCAGATGTAACTTCATGCGCGCTCCTCCGCAACCAAGTGCTGATAGGCTTGTTCGACGGATAGCGCCTTAATCGTACATAGCTCAGGAGCAATATTTTGCTCGTTTAAATAGGCCATTGTCGGTAAACATTGTGCTGGGCTTTCAAACTGAATAGCGAGTAACTGCTCGTCGCTACTGAAATGGTAGCGCCCCTGCCAAAGACTGCTGATAGACTCTACCTGGGCGGCAGATATAGGTGCGAGCTTAAGTTCATGACTGAACATCTGCGCTTTTAATTCAGCGATATCGCCAGCAAACAATAAGCGCCCATGATCGAGCACCAGTGCACGTGTACAGATATTTTCAATAAAGCTCAAATCATGACTGGTGATTAAGAAGCTTTGCTGTTGTTCTCGCGCTTGGCTTTGAATGATCGCTTGTAATTCATTGACTGTCGTGAAATCTAGGCCCAGCGTTGGCTCATCAAGTAACACCAAATCCGGGCTATAACCCAATGCACTGAGTAATGCAGCCTTTTGTTTGTTACCGGTAGATAACTTCATCACCTCTTTTTGCGCATGTTCGTCTAAACCCAGCTGGGTGTGTAATCGCGCAATAGTCGCGAGTACTTCTGAACCTTTAAAACCGCGTACCTGAGCAAAATAACGCGCGTTAGCGCTGGCCGACAATCGCCAGTTGGTATTGCGGCACCCACCCAGTACGGCACCAATATGACGAAAGTAGTCGGTGCTATTACACGTCGACTTTTGATTAAAGAATATGTCACCGCTATCCCATTCTATAAGGCGACAAATCGATTGAACTGTAGTGGTTTTGCCTGAGCCATTCGCCCCCAGTAAGGCAACGATTTCACCAGGCTCAATCCTAAATGATACGTCTTGCAGAGCGGGCTCCCCTGCATAAGCTTTGCTCACTCCCTGGAGTTCCAGCATAAATAAGAGATTTCCTTGTAATTTGACCCTTCAGGTTCAATAGTCTCGCGCGACGAAAATTTATTACAATTATTTTTTACTGCCGCCCATACACTTAGGCGATTCAGGTACTTGACCGAATTTAGTTTGCCACTCTTCAGCCGTGTAGGTATGTAGCGCCAAGGCATGAACGGCATTAGCTAACTCATCAACAAGCACTTGATTGACCGCCCGATGACGCTGGATCAAACGTTTACCAGCAAAGACCTCACTGACTAAAGTCACTTTAAAATGGCTTTCACTGCCACTGGGTACATTGTGGTTATGACTCTCATTCAAAACCTCCAAATACTGCGGAGAAAATTCGGCTTCGAGCTTAGCGGTGATTTGCTGTTGAATGATCATGAACAATTTGCCTGAAAGTTAAGTTAATGCGACCGCCAATGTCTCTAGCGGTTTTGTTTATTCCGTGTTGCCAATAGTTTTGGGTCATTCCCCTCATTATCAAGAGGCTGCCGTGCTCAAGCAGCAAAGAATGTCGGCTTTTGTCATGTTTGTGTTTAAAGATAAAGTTGCGCTCTGCGCCGAGACTTAGCGAAGCTATAGTTGGTTGGGTGCCCAGTTCAGGCTCATCATCGCTGTGCATACCCATGCTGTGTTGGCCGTGTTGATACCAATTCGCCAGTACCGAATTGAAATGGGCTTGGCTAGTAGATTCGCACGCTTGCTTAAGAGTGAAAAGTTCATCACTCCAAGGTAATGGGGTGAGGTCTAATCCCGAGTAATGATAGATAGCCTCGGGTTCGCCATACCAGCATTGTTGACGCGGGATCTTATGCTCTTTGCCATATAAGCGAATAGTATCTTGGCGCCACGCTAACGATTCAGCCAGCTTGTGGTAATATTGTGTCGCCTCACTGGCCGTTAACCAGTTGGGTATGTAGATAACCTCCGCATCCTGCATGGGCAGTCTATGAGTGCTCGGCGCGTCGAGCTGTTGATCAAAAAATGACGATTGCATAGGACCTTTTTAATGTTGACGACTCAATGTGTGCTGAATGATATCCAGCTGGAGCTATTGCGCTATCCGGCGCATAACCAGCACAAAAGTCTGCAAGCCTGGGATTCTGCTGATACCTTAATTGCAGCGCATGTCAGCGACTCAGACAGTGTGACCAATGCTACTAGCATAGCATTACTCAATGATGAGTTCGGTGCCCTTGCGGCGTTAATTAATGCCGCACTACCCAACACTCACTTGTACAGTCACAGTGATTCTTGGATCAGTGCCAAAGCCACCGCGGAAAACTTAGCGCGCAATCAACTGGACTGTCAGATTGATTATGTCGATAGCTTAGCGCCACTTACACTCTGCGACGCCGTGCTGCTTAAGATACCGCGCTCTCTAGCCCTACTAGAATGGCAACTGTCTTTACTAAATCAATCGTTACCCGCAGGTACGCCAATTATCGCTGGTGCCAAAGTTACCGCACTAACGCCTTCAGTGTTTAAACTTTTTGAGCGCTACTGCGGTACGCTTACAACATCATTAGCGCAGAAAAAATCGCGTTTACTATTTGCTCAAACGCAAGATGCTGAACCACCAGAGGCTAAGTTTCCGTCTACATTTAACACCACCGCAGTCGAAACTGGCAGCGCACTCACCTTAGTCAATCATGCCAATGTATTTTCACGGCAAAGTTTGGACATCGGCGCCCGTGTTATGTTGCAGCACTTGCCTGATTTAGATGCCGATTCAGACATGCACATAATAGATTTGGGCTGCGGCAATGGCGTACTGGGGCTGGCCATGCTTGCTCGCTACCCGAATATTAAAGTAAGCTTTGTTGATGAATCCCACATGGCATTGGCGTCAGCGCATGCTTCAGTGGTAGCGAATCTGCCCGATAGCCTAGTGCGCTGTCATTTTATCGCCAGCAATTGTTTAGAGACTTTTACACCAGGTACATTCGGTCAGGTTCAGCTAGTGTTGTGCAACCCGCCGTTTCACCAACAAAATACGCTGACAGAACACGTCGCCAGACAAATGTTTAAAGACGCCTTTAAGCACTTAGCTGCGGACGGTGAACTGCGAGTAGTAGCCAATCGCCATCTACCCTATGGACAAACGCTCAAGCAACGTTTCGGTGGGTTTAGAGTACTTGCAAGTGAGCGTAAATTCGTTATTTTATCTGCAACTAAACGTCGTTAAGAGATCACTATGCGCAAACATAACGTCTTCTATTCAATCCTTATTTTACTGCTCACTACTATGCTTAGCATCACTGCAGTGCACGCTAAATCAAAGCGCGTAGAAGATGGCTCACATATCCAAAAACGCAATTATTACCCGAAAGTTCAATTCTCAACCAGCATGGGTGACTTTGTCGTTGAACTCAATCGCCGCAAAGCGCCGATGACGGTCAACAACTTCTTGCGCTACGTCGACAAAGGCATGTTCAATAAGACAATCTTTCATCGTGTAGTAGCTAATTTCGTTGTGCAAGGTGGAGGCTACACGGTAGAAGGTGATGAAAAACCTGCGTTTGATCCAATCTTCAACGAATCTGGCAATGGCTTAACCAACGACCAGTACACCATTGCAATGGCCCGCCAAAACGACCCGCACAGCGCCATGCGTCAGTTTTTCTTTAACATGTCAGACAACCCGAGTCTCAACCCTGGACGTCGTTGGGGCTATGCAGTATTTGGTGATGTAGTTGAAGGGACAGAAGTACTGGATGCCATTTCACAAGTCGAAACGGGCGTCGATGAAGTGACCGGCTTTCCTGAAGCACCGCTTGAACCAGTCTTGATCAACAGTGTCACCATTCTGCCTGAGGAGTAAGCGAATGCGTATTAAAGCCCCATATTGGTTTGCGGCGCTCACCACCCTTTGCTCATTTACCAGTGCGGCCCACGGTAAATAACCACAAGCCATATAAGCTGTGCTCAAAGCCGGTCACCATCAGACGTTGAGTGCGGCGATAGACCAGCCAAAGGATAATGGAGGTAGATTTTAATAAGCTTTTGATGATGTGTTAATTTGAGCCGCTCGATTTCAATTAGTTTAATACAACTGACCATGATAACCGACGTCCAACGAACTCATCCTTGATAAGTTCATTTGGTATTAGTTTGGTATTAGTTTGGTTGAGTAGCATGTTATTTTTGTGCAGAAGTCAGCGTTTCTACAGCCATCTTTCCGAGAGCATTAGCTGCTAATGGGCTTGCTCCTGTAATTAATAAACGGTCTCGAAATACAGTATTGTCAGCTTTAGTATTCGCTAACAAAACGCCAAGCTCTTTTAGTTTCTCACTTAACCCAGAACGCATCTTACCGGGCAAGTACCCAATTATAGGCGTTTGTGCATCAACCGAGTCTGGAAAGACTGCCATTTTGTAGCCTTGGTAGATAAATTTAGAACCACTTTTGTGAGTAGATAAAAAAGCAGCTGGGCCATGACATATTGAAATTGTAAAAACCTCATTTTCATTCGCCCAATTTAGCACTGTATCAACGTTATCATCCTCAGGAAGCCCCAACATTGCCCCGTGACCGCCTGGAATAAAAACAGCTGCATATTCTTCAGCATTAAGTCCACTCGCTACCAGCTCATTAAGACTAATTGGGTTTTCAAAGTGTTCTTTGTATTCAGAGTAAATAGAATTTACATGCTCATCTTTCTGGGGAAACGCCCACATTTCTATAATTGCAGGCTTGCCATTAGGTGTCGATATTTCAAATTCATAGCCTGCTTTTCTTAGATGCAACATGGGTACTAATGTTTCAACAGGGTGATTTCCTGTTGAAAATAACTTTCCATTTTTCATTTCCATGTTCTTTTGCTCTGTGGCTAATACTAAGATTTTTCGCTTAGGGCCATCAATAGGACTATATGCAACCTCTTTGTAATCAGTCTTTTCAGTTGTCGCTAGCTTCAATGCAACCTTTGAAGGCGAATATGAGCCATCTGATTCGAGCTTTGGTGCTATTCCCAACAGTTTTCTTAACATAGGTATTTTCCTTTATACTGACTATAAAAACGTTTATCAATCGATGAAAGTTAACAAATCGTCTTTTGGTTTTCTAACTTTAACTAGGTTCACCAACCAATCATTGTCAGCATCTCGGTACCCTAAAGCTAGCATGACACAACTGCACAATCCTTTTTCTTTTAAGCCTAAGATTTCATCTAAAGCAATTGGATCAAAGCCTTCAAGTGGTGTTGCATCTACTTTTTCAAAAGCTGCTGCCACAATCGCTTGTGAAAAAGCTATATAAGCTTGTTTAGCTGCATGATGGAAGTTTTCCTCAGCATCTTTTTGTGGATAGGTACTTAACAGCATTTGGCGATAATTTTCCCAACCTTCGTTCTTGAAACCTCGGACTTCGTTGGTTAAATCGAACATTTTGTTGATACGTTCTTCTGTATACGTATTCCATGCTGCAAAAACTAACAGGTGTGAACAGTCTGTAATTACAGATTGATCCCATGAGATGGGTTTGATTTTTTGTTTCACTTCTGGGCTAGTAATAACAAAAACTTCAAATGGTTGTAAGCCGCTTGAGGTAGGTGCCAGTGATATAGCCTCTAAAATATTGTCGATTTTATTTTGTGTTACTTTTGTGCCATTCATTGCTTTGGCTGCATAACGCCAATTTAACTTGTCTAATAATTCCATAGATCACTCTAATAAACACTAGAAACCAATACCGCAATATTACTTTATAAGAGTAAACTTGATTAGTGCGATTAAGTTCACTACATTGATTCCAAAATGGAAACAATTGATTATGTTATGGCTAGTAATAATCAACGAATAAACCAACTAACACTATTTTCTCAGATACATAGGCTTGGGAGCTTAGCTGCTGCTGCTGCCGCTTTGGGTATAAGCCGATCTTCTGTCAGTAAACAGCTATCAGCGCTAGAAAAACAACTTGGTTCTCGACTTTTTAATCGTACAACTCGAAAGATTATGTTAACTGAAGTTGGTCGAAAAGTGCTTAAAGAAGCTTATGCAGTGGAGGCTGCAATTCACAGAATAGAACACATTAGTGAAGATTCACGTTCGGTAATCAGTGGTGAACTAAACATTTCATGTCCAGCTGCACAAGGTAGAATGTACTTTGTGCCGTTATTAGCTGAGTTTTTAAAAATGTACCCTAGCATAAAGGTGAATTTGCAGTTGGAAGAACGCGTCGTTGACATGATTGCCGAGAACATTGATATGTCGTTTAGAGTAGGTCACTTACCAGACTCGTCATTAATAGCAAGAAAGCTTGGTGATTTACATTTGATATTGTGTGCTAGCCCAGAATATATAAAAAGTTCACCGCCCCTTGAAACCCCAGCAGATTTAATCAATCACCAATGTTTATTTTACCGAAACTCAAAAGTTTCTATGAATAACTGGTCGTTTATTAGTAAAGATGGCGAAGAAACTGTGCCCGTTTCTGGGAAACTTTCAATTAACGACCCTGGAGTTCTTGTTTCAGCAGCATTATGCCATACTGGCGTGCTGTTAATGGATAAAGGGTTATTGGGTGACGCATTAGAGACGGGAAAACTAGTTCCTGTTATGTCAAATTACCAGCCCATTGGGGGCTTACCAATGTATGTTGTTTATCCTGAACGAGAATTTATACCAGCTAAGACTAGTGCTTTGGTGGATTTTTTATTGGAGAAAATGCCACTAATGTTTCATCAATAGCAACCACGTCTTTACCCATGGCAAACTTGGTTCGATTTGAAACGCGATAAATATGGGTATCGACAGCAATGGTTGGTCAGCGTAAACAACCGTGTAAATTGCCATGATAATCACCCATAGTAACGGGTTTTGTAATGGCAAAATAAACAAACGTTCTGGTAGGTAAATACTTTAATCATGGCCGCAATGGATAGTGCTAACACTATAGGAAGTAACACGAACAAACCGCATAACTTTATTTTTCTTGATGCTGTAGTGTTGGGCTGTTGCATTGTTAATCGTTCCGTTTGAGTCGATATGGGTTTAAGGCCTCCCCAGCAACAACTCGTTGTTGCACAAACACAAAGCCCAATCGCCCTAAACAGCGAATAGAGTCAGTATTGTATGGCGAGGTTTGCGCATAACCACCTGATATCTCTTGTACTTATGGTGTATTAAGCAATGCCAATACGACAGCAGCATCCTCTGAAGTGATGCGACGAATGACTAAATCCATAACCGCTAATTCCCTATTCCGTGGAGAATCATTACATCATCAATCTTTTGTTTTTCAGATGCTGATACTGGCGCAAACCGCGGATATTTCGGATTATCGCGCTCGCGCTGCTGAAATTTAGGATTGAAATTCATTGGTACACAAAGCGCATTCATCATTGCTGAAGGCGAGACTATAGCGCCAACATAAGTTTGCTATTCATGGTAGGCACGCGTTATCCAATGCCGTTCAAAGCTACTGACTTCAACAGCGATTGCAGGGTGTGGATTGTCACTGTGTAGCTCACGACTGGCGGCACTCAACAGCGAACCATAACCTAAAATGAAATGCTCAGCAGTATGCCAATCTGGATGGTCTAAATCTGCGATTTTTGAAGCTCCCGAGGCATTAAGCTCGTAAAAAAGGGAAGCTTAAGACCTGATCGATATGTGTAGATCCCAGTTTTAGCATTAACAAGCGATCAATGCCAAGGGCAACTCCTGCACAGTCGGGTAAACCCGCAGCGAGTGCGCTGATGAGATTCTCATCCATTGGCATAATCTCGAGATTTTGCGTTTGTCGCCATCGATTGTCTGATTCAAAACGTTGGCGTTGTTCGGCAGCATTACTTAGCTCGTAAAAGCCATTGGCTAATTCAACGCCTTTAAAATATGCTTCAAAGCGATCAGCAACTCGCGGATCTTTGCTATTAATGCGGGCTAACGCCGATTGGCTGGCAGGGTAACCATAAACCAATACAGGTACTTGTTGGCCAATATTGGGTTCAATTTGAAGATTAAATACCACTTGGAGTAAATCATCTAACGACCAGTCACAGGCATCGCCAGCTAATAATTCATGTTGAGCGACATAATCGACCAAAAAGCCCTTATCAACCACGAGTGGGTCAAAGCCAACGTGCGTCATAAACAATTGCTGATAGCTAATCTTTTCACTTGCTCCGCTGCCTAAGACAGTTTGCAATAAAGCATCAACTTCCGTCATTAACGCATGGTGATCGAAACCTACCCGATACCACTCCAACATGGTGAATTCAGGGTTGTGCCAACGGCCACTCTCTTCTTGTCGGAAAGCTTTGCAGATCTGAAAGATGCTGCCACTACCAGCAGCTAACAAACGCTTCATCGCAAACTCAGGGGAAGTCTGCAAAAAACCGCGCCTGCTGGAGATACTCTGAATGTGGCGATCAGTGGTAGCATGTTGACTCAACACTGGCGTTTCGACTTCCAGTACATCTCGCGCATTAAAAAAATTCCGAACCTGGGCGAGTAACTCCGCACGGGCTCGCAGGTTTTTAATTGATGCAGTGGGTTGCCATTGTGATGAGTCAGACATAACGCTTCGATTCTCGATTGCAGTGCACTAACGAAAACGCCTGCATAACGCAGGCGTTTTAGCATGCAATGCGTTGACTACTTTTGGGCCCGCGATGCGTATTCGCCGCTACGTGTATCAACTTTGATCACTTCACCGGTCTGAACGAACAAAGGTACACGTACAACTGCGCCTGTACTCAATGTTGCTGGTTTACCACCAGTACCAGCAGTATCGCCTTTGAGACCTGGGTCAGTTTCAGTAATTTCCAATTCAACAAAGTTCGGCGGAGTTACTGTGATAGGCGAACCATTCCACAAAGTGATAGTGCAAACATCGTTCTCTACTAACCATTTAACATTTTCGCCAACCGCTTTCTCGTCTGCCGCGATTTGCTCAAAAGTTTCGTTGTTCATAAAGTGGTAGAACTCACCGTCAGTGTATAAATACGCTAATTCGGTATCCAATACGTCCGCGCCTTCTACTGACTCGCCCGAACGAAAGGTTTTTTCTAAAACCTTACCAGAGATTAACTTGCGAATTTTCACGCGGTTAAAAGCTTGGCCTTTACCGGGTTTTACATATTCGTTCTCAAGAATGTTGCAAGGTTCGCCGTCGAGCATTATTTTAAGGCCCGCTTTGAATTCGTTGGTGCTAAAATTCGCCATAATTCTTAAACCGTATTGTAATGGG
This sequence comes from Alteromonas sp., assembly GCA_964230255.1. Classification (GTDB taxonomy): domain Bacteria; phylum Pseudomonadota; class Gammaproteobacteria; order Enterobacterales; family Alteromonadaceae; genus Alteromonas_E. The sequence goes on along the minus strand of CAXRGW010000046.1, from coordinate 23,507 downwards.
CAAAATGATTTGGCGCAGATGATACCTAAAAAACCTGTTTCTGTAGAGTCTAACTGGCAAAAAGAATTAGCGTTGTCATTTACTGACCCAGTTAAATTACTTGAATACTTGCAAATCGATCCTGCTGAGTACGCTCTGGATGCCCAAGCTAGGCGCCTCTTTCCCATGCGAGTACCGCGTCATTTTGTTCGCTTGATGCGCGTTGGAGACCCAAGTGATCCTTTGCTGTTACAGATAATGCCAAACCGTGCCGAGTTTGAATCGCCAACGGGCTATGTAACAGACCCTCTGGAAGAACAAGACAACCAACAACCCGGGTTGCTGCACAAATACAAATCGCGCGTACTAATGATTGTGCGCGGTGGCTGTGCAGTGAACTGTCGTTATTGTTTCCGCCGTCATTTTCCCTATGCCGACAATTCACCTAGTTTGCAACAGTTGCAAGATAACCTGTCGATGATTGCCACGGATAGGGATATCAACGAAGTGATTTTATCAGGTGGCGATCCCTTGATGGCTAAAGATCCCCACCTTGCGCGATTGGCCAAGGACATCAGCGCTATCCCCCATGTCAAACGCTTGCGTATTCATACTCGGTTACCCGTGGTTCTTCCCGAACGCATAGATAATCAGTTTGTGCAGTGGTTCAGCGAGTTAGAGCTGCAACGCATATTGGTTTTGCATATCAACCATGCCAATGAAGTGTCTCCGCAATTGGCCGAGCGGTTAGCTAGCTTGCAACGTGCTGGGGTGACTCTACTTAACCAAGCAGTATTACTCAAAGGCGTAAATGATAGTGTTGACACGCAAGTCGCTCTCAGTGAGGCACTGTTTGCTGCGGGTATCATGCCTTACTATTTGCATGTGCTCGACAAAGTTCAAGGTGCTGCTCATTTTGATATCAGCGACGCTTTAGCTCGTGAATTAATGCATGGGATGCTGGCAAAGTTACCCGGATTTTTAGTCCCTAAGCTGGTTCGGGAAGAAGCAGGAAAAACAGCAAAAAGTCCAATCGACCTGCGTTTTAGCTAAAAAAACTGGCCTTACGGCCAGCTTCTTGTTCAACATCTCGCATACCGAGCGGTTAGCAGGCGTTACGCATACGTATCGATGTTACCACCGATAGCAGAGTTCGCGGATGCTGCTCTTGGTACGTCAGCGGCCGATTCCAGCAGCTGAAGCGTCGCTTGACCGTCTTGCTCTTGCTGGCTTTTGGCCAACTTAAGCGAAGCAAGTTCTAGCGCTGCACCGGACGTTCCAGAGGTAGATGTACCTTGTAGATCCATACCAATTTCCTGTTTGCTTGTAGCTAATGTTAAAAGCAGGCACAATTGCCCACCTCTTACTTTATCGACAGCAAATTAAGTTACTTTAGGTTTTTTTTATGCAAGCACTTCATCAGCAACTACACGACAATTTACAGCTCATTCATCGCAAAGCGATAGATGCTGACGCTGCAATTGACAGCTTGCAACAACAGGGCAAAGGCAAATTCACGACTATCTTTGATGGGCAAAGTGGATTTTCCACTGAAGCGAGAAGGTTCGGCCCCTATGTTAAAGAGTTAGCGACTAACATTGAGGCCCTAAAAAGTGCTGACGAAGCGGCGCTAAGTCAGCAGCTTCCATTGGTGGTTAAACAGATCGAATTGCTGTTTAAAACCCTGCAAGAGTTTAAAGTTAGCGTTAAAGCGCCTTAGGCAGTGTTGACTGTGCGCGGTTAATCGCTGCGCACTCGAAACGTTACACTCCCTACCTTCAAGTCTCTCCATTGAGGTTCAATCACTGAGATATCTTGAGTATTAAAAGCTTCTATCAAAGTACCAATACGTTGCGGATTTTCAGTGTGCATTACTGTTGAGAACCAGCCATCCTCGCCCATGGTCCACAGGTGAGCAGTCAAACTATAGGTGGATTCATTAATTAAGACGAATTCAGGTTGTTGATCATCATTTAAATCTTGGACCAAGAAATAGAATTGGCCCCTTCGGTAATTTAACCAAGAAACTTCCAATTGATGGTCATAAATCTCCTGTAATAATGCACTAGGAATTTGAGTTTCTGCGGGCCACACGCGCAAATGAGACACAAAATCCTCAAGTGATTGATTGTAGCTTTCCGAATTGTCATAACGCTTGTAGAGATTATCTAAATACTCATATTTTTCTGGCTCAACAGCGGATAAGTCCTCTTTGAGCTGTTGTATTCGGATGTAGCCTTGGCGACCGAGTTTGTATTCAAAATAATTAAAATCAAACTGATCAAACGTCAATTCACCCGACTCTAGCCGCGCGAGTTGGCTCTGGGCAGCTATTTGTTGGAAGTTGAGTATGGGTGAATTAACTAACAACATAGCGACAAGCACAAGGGCCCCCATGCTCACGTTCACCTGACTTAGAGTTGCTAACCAATGGTCACGATGCTTAATAATGCCGTAAAAGTAACCAAACGCAAAACAGCTGAGTAACGCCCATATGAGTACAGCCCATGCGCGATCAACACTCCACCCATACTGATCAACCCTTAGCCATAAGCCATAGGCGGCAATTAAACTATATATGGGTAAGCAAGCAACGCCGAAAAATATCAAACGATGTAGCATTGTCCCGTAAGGTCGTTGATGTGCTTCGTCTTGGTAGACGGTATTAACAAAAAATAGCGTCAACGTCAGTAGCCACAAGATCAATAGAGTACCAGAGCCGGTCTTCCAGAGTGGTTCTAAACCAGTGAATGGCAATGCCACTAGAAAACTCAATGATACCAAGGTCAACATTGGCAACAGAAATTTGACTAACGTTTGTAGCAAGCTAGCGATGTTATCTATGGTCGCTTGAATATTGCGAAATACGATTATTGCAAAGCCAAATGCCAGATTGAGAACTGGGATAATAAACCAATCTTCTGCTAGTAAATCCAAGAACATTTCAATGCCTAGAGCACTAAACAGTCCGGCGCCTAAATACAGAATTCCCCAAAAAATCAGAGTAAATAGCCAACTCAAGCCAAAAATCAAAAAGTTTCGCCATGAAAGTTTGAACAATCGCGCGTAGGTGATTTTGCTGTGACTGATGTAATGCTGGCAATACATCAATGCCTTGAACGCCGCGACCAAACCGGTCACTGTAAAGGCCGTCTGAGCTTGCCAGTTGTTAAACAGATCTGCAGGCTTTTGCTGAAGCCCAACATGGGCCCCTAATAATGCAAGGAGTAGAGAAAAGGTACCGGTGAATAACAGTGTTCGACGCCAATTGTCATGGCTAACACACAGAAACGTTAACAGCGGAAAACTAATGGCGAAAGTAACCAACGACGTCAGCCAAACGGGATCGGTTCCAGGCCAAAAATCGTACTCAATACTGCGATAAAGCACAGTTAATGCAGCACCTTGAAGCAAGGCTAAAATAATAATCAATGGTTTGGGTGCTAGATTAGTGCGTTGCATTTAGAAACTCCTTATCAATAAATGGCGATACACTTACATTCCGTTGAGCGACTAGTTGTAAATCGCTAACTGATCCAAACGTCGCTGTATTTCTGCCACTTGTTGTTGATACGCTTCACTATCAACGTTACCAAACTGTTCGGTGAAGCTTTGTTTGTCGAGGCCTTCTGGAAGACCCGCAATATTGGGGAAGAAATCTGCTTCAACCACACCTTCAGCGAGGCGTTGCTGCAGTACAGCTGCTGTTTCTGGGTTAATCGCCACGACGGCTAATTTCACACCAGCCATATCTGCAGCAAGGTCAACAAAGCTATAACCACTGCCGCCTAGTACTCGGTCCATTAACTCTTTGAATTCACCAATTGCCATTGAGATCCCCTGCTCTGACAACAGTTTCAAACCGGCTGAAATAACGAAATGCAGACTTAGATCCTCGCGACCCGCTAATACTGTCGGATTCGGTGGACGTGCGGCTTTATCGGGATCGTTTTGTACATCACCGACTAAATTGGCCATTCGGTGATGCCCAGCAAAGATAGTTAAGGCTAGCAAAGCCGCCTCATTCTCTTCTGCCGCAGAGCGCTCTGACGACCGCTGAGCTTCTTGCATCACTGCCTGCAAATATATCGCTAATGACGGTTCGGGATCATTGAAAATAGCCGGACGGTTAGTCGCATAGCGATATAAAAAATCTATGTAATAGGCAGTGCGTTGGCTTAACCATTCATCTTGATCAAGATTCAACCCATTGCGAATATGATTCAGTGCGCGAAGTAATCCGTCTAGCGGCTGCAGGCTGATTGCAAGGCTCTCTTGGCTCATCTCAACACTGCTGACTTGTTGGGCAGTGTAAGTCGCAATATTACTGTTCGTCCACCAATCCACCAACCAAGAAGCGCTTCCGAGCGCCCATTCTCCTGGAAGGTTAATCGAACCAATTTTGACGTGATCAAGCGCCAATTTATCCCCAGGCAACAAACCGAGTGACAAATTCACATAACGCGTCGACCATAGGGTGTTCAACTCATATGTCAGTTGTAAAGTAGACAGATACTTGGAGAGTTGCACCCGTCCTTTGAGCTGTGGTTTCGCCCGCTCAATAAAGGCTACTAGAGAGTCGATCTGTGTGCGATTAAGACTAATAGTATGTGGCTGATGTCGGTCAACAACGCTCGATTGTAACTGCTCTAGTAGAGCATTAACGGATTCAGCATCATCAAGTCCCGGCAAGCTTGATTCAGTCACTCTTGGCTCGATATCAGTAGCTAAATACCAGCCACAAATGGCCAATACCAGCACAATGCTACTTACCCAAATAAATACCCGTATTAATCGTTTCATTGAATCCGGTTAAATAACTTCAGCTAGGTTGCCTTTCGACTCTAACCATTGGCGGCGATCAGGTGAACGCTTTTTCGCCAGTAACATATCCATAAGCTCGAGCATGCCTTGAGCATCGTCAATGGTTAGTTGGACTAAACGACGTGTATTGGGATCCATCGTTGTTTCGCGCAGTTGCATAGGGTTCATTTCGCCCAAACCTTTGAAGCGCTGAACGTTGACTTTGCCGCGCTTTTTCTCAGCTTCAATGCGATCAAGAATGCCCTGTTTCTCGCCTTCATCTAGCGCGTAATAAACTTCTTTTCCGATATCGATTCTGAACAATGGTGGCATGGCTACATATACGTGCCCGCGTTCAACAAGGGTTCTGAAGTGCTGGACGAATAACGCACAGAGTAACGTCGCAATGTGCAATCCATCCGAGTCAGCATCTGCCAAGATACAAATCTTTCCGTAGCGCAAACCACTTAAGTCGTCGCTATCCGGATCAATACCCAAGGCGACTGAAATATCGTGGATTTCCTGCGAAGCTAGTACTTGTGAAGAGTCAACCTCCCAACTATTCAAGATCTTACCACGGAGCGGCATGATTGCCTGAAACTCTCGGTCACGCGCCTGCTTCGCGGATCCACCGGCTGAGTCTCCTTCGACTAAAAACAATTCAGATTGAGTAATATCTTGGGATGAACAATCCGTCAGCTTACCTGGTAATGCAGGACCCTGAGTGACCTTCTTGCGCGCAACCTTTTTGGTTTGACGCAAGCGGCGCTGGGCATTGCTGATACACATTTCGGCCAGTGCTTCAGCAATATCAGTGTGCTGATTTAGCCATAAACTAAATGCATCTTTAACAACACCAGAGACAAACGCAGCCGCCTGACGAGATGACAAACGCTCCTTGGTTTGCCCAGCAAATTGTGGATCTTGCATTTTGGTTGAGAGGATGTAGCTACAGCGTTCCCATACATCTTCTGGCGTTAGCTTAATACCACGTGGTAGTAAATTACGGAACTCACAAAACTCACGCATAGATTCAAGTAAGCCTTGGCGCAAACCGTTTACATGGGTACCACCTTGCGCGGTTGGAATTAGGTTAACGTAACTTTCGGTTACCATTTCACCGCCCTCAGGCAACCACATAACAGCCCAATCGGCTTGTTCTGTATTACCGGCAAAAGTACCCACAAATGGAGCATCTTCTGGCAGGGTAATAACATCGTTAAGAGAGTCTGTTAGATAATCTTGCAAGCCGTCTTGGTAGTACCACTCCTGGCTTTCATTGCTAATCTTATCGTCAAAACGGATTTTTAGACCTGGGCATAATACGGCTTTTGCACGCAGCACGTGTTTGAGTTTAGTTACCGAGAACTTGGCGCTATCAAAGTATTGCGGGTCCGGCCAAAAATGAACACGTGTACCGGTATTGCGACGCCCGCAGGTATCAATCACTTGTAGATCTTCAACCTTATCACCATCGGCAAAAGCAATTTGATAGACGTTGCTATCGCGGCGAATAGTTACTTCAACCCGGGTGGACAGCGCATTTACAACAGAGATACCAACACCGTGCAAACCACCGGAAAACGCATAGTTTTTATTCGAAAACTTACCGCCCGCATGCAGCTTGGTCATTATCAGTTCAACCCCAGAAATGCCCTCTTCTGGGTGAATATCCACTGGCATTCCACGCCCGTCATCGGTCACTTCTAGCGAGTGATCAGGGTGCAATACAATTTTTATACTTGAAGCGAAACCTGCTAATGCTTCATCAACACTGTTATCGATAACTTCCTGACTCAGATGGTTGGGCCGAGTGGTATCGGTATACATACCGGGACGACGTTTGACCGGCTCTAAGCCATTGAGGACCTCGATGGCATCTGCATTGTATTGATTCGACATAAGCTGGTTTACTCTGCGCTGAAATTATTAATATGCTTCGTCATTTACCTGGGCGAACTAGGTAAATTGGCTGGCGCTAATTGAACCTTGATAGTATCAAGCCCCCCCTCATTGAGCAATTGGTGCAGTTGGGTTTGTGGCTAAAAGAAAGGTAAAAATTTCTTTCAGATGATCGACAAATCCGACAAAGCTGTGATCACCACCCGCTTCAACCGTAATATCTCCACCAGCGTAGCGTTGCTCGGCCAATCGATAGTCCAAGGTTTCATCGCCTTGTTGGAGCAACACTTTGTATGCGCTAGGTTTACCAATTGCGGCAGGCTCCATCGCTTTTAGCTGATCAATATGCTCAGCAGTGACGAAAAAAACCTCTTGGGAATAGGGGTTGGTATGTTGGCCCAAATAATCTTGCATTAAATTGTACGGCGCAACAGCAGGATTGATTAACACCGCACGTCCGCCAAATTGTTCCACTAACCAATTACTTAAAAATCCGCCCATAGAACTGCCAATGAGTCGCAATGGCTCGCCGCTCGCTATAATCGGCTCGATGATTTCTTTAAGGACTGCCGGAACTGCATCAATGGTATTTGGAATTTGAGGTGTTACTAAAGTGATGTCCGGATGATACTTGGCCACATAAGCTTGGGTTAACTGTGCTTTTTCCGATTGTGGTGAACTTAAAAATCCGTGTAGGTAAACAACGTGCATAAAACAGTTTTTCTCCTTGAGGTTTCAACAGTAAACGACATTTGAACGCCATTCACCCTGCGGTTGTAAGTCGATAACACGATAACCTGGGCGCGCGTCACTCACGCTAAAATCGGCAGTGTTACCCCATTGCCAGCAGGTGCTAGGACAGGCTAAAACAGCAGTGCGCACAATCACACTCTGCCGTGCGGTATGCACATGACCGTGTAATAACAATGGCACATTGGTAACCGTCGCAAGCATTGCCTGTAAAGGCTCTGGGTTTAATAATTGGTGTTTATCCATCCAAACACCGCTGTCTTGCGGGGGATGGTGCAACACGACAATGTGCTGTCTCTGCCGCTCTTTTAACAATCGCTCGGTCAATCGTTCCAATGCATTTTCACAAACTCGACCATTCGCTCTGGTAAACACAGTGGGTAAACGATGGATTACCCAACCCTCGTTAAGTTGGTGACTGGTTAATGTATCAATATCGGCAAATGCAGTTTGCCAGAGTTTAACATCATCGTGATTTCCAGGCAGCGACAACAAGGGCGCCGCAATACCAGATTGCTGCCAAACAGCCTGTAATTGTTGATAACTTTGTGGACTGTAGTCGCCCGAGATATCACCCGTTAGCAACAGCATATCCGGGTTTTCTTGTGCGATTCGACTCAGTACGTTAGCCAAACTAGTGCTCGGATTGATGTCGGCGTAGCCGGTTTTATTGCAATCGGCAAATAAATGGCAGTCGGAAAACTGGATCAGGCGAAACGGTTCAGGCACTCGCGGAAGATTCTCGCTGCTGGGCCAAACAAAAACTCAACCATTCGGCTAGGAAACGATTGACCATATGCTTCTCATTTTTTTGGTGCATCTTGGCATTGGGATAAGGGTAACTGGCATTGAGCTGGCCTGCACGTTGTGTCGCAATCACTTCAGCAACGCGGGCGTCGTGATAAAGCCGCACCTGCATGGTCGGTTGCAATACCAATGGCACACTGGTATTACACTGACTCACTTCAAGGGTCGATGTATAGCGTGCAGAATCAACTATGCGAATGCGATAATTTAAACTTTTGCCCGCCGCAAATTGATATTCCAAACTTTCGGTATCCACATCGGGCAACAAGCGCATCATACGTGCGTAATTCTCCTCACAGACCGCAAGAATACTGGGTAAATGAGGCACGTACTTACGCTTATTTTGCATTATTTGATTGCCACTGAGTTAGTAATTTAGTTTTGTTCAATAAGAACCATTGTACCGCAACAATCGCTGCAGCATTGTTTATCTTGCCGTTTTGCAGCCATTCTTCGGCTGTACTTACCGGTACTCGATGAACCAGAATATCTTCAGACTCATAGTCTAAGCCATGCACCCCCTGCGCTTGCGTAGAATCGACTTGGGCCATGTAAATTTGCAAGGTTTCTGTAGTGCCGCCAGGACTCGACAGATAACTGATTGCTTCAGTCAAATTTTTCAAGGTTACACCGGCCTCTTCCATCGCTTCGCGTTTACAAACATCATCAGGTTCTTCGCCTTCCTCAATAATCCCTGCAATAATTTCGATTAACCAAGGGGTATCTGCTTTTTCTATTGCGCCAATACGTATTTGCTCAATCAGTACGAATTCATCAGTCACCGGATCATAGGGTAAAACTGCTACAGCGTGACCGCGCTCAAATATTTCTCGGACTACCGTATCGCTCCACCCGCCATCAAACAGACGATGTTGGAAACGATACTGAACCATTTTAAAATATCCGTTGTACAACCGTTTAGTGGTTAGGTGGCGAATGTCTGTAGATGAGTAGCGTTGGATTTTTGGCATAAACTTCTTTAATTGTTTATTGGTATTAACACCCACACAAGTTTATTACATTCTGTTACACTTGAAGCGAAAGTGTTACGACTCTTTAATTTTGATCAGTAATTGAATCTCGTAGACTTGTAAGCATATACCAGAACACGTATTTACACTAAGGCGCAGACATGAAAAAAAACGTACTTTCCTTGCTCGTTGGTCTGAGCATATCCGCCAACGCCATGGCTGATGATTTATTGCAAGTCTATCAGCAAGCAATTGAGAACGACCCTGTAGTGAATCGAGCCAAAGCAAATCGCGACGCTGCGTTTGAAGGTGTTGGCTTAAGCCGTGCGAGTTTATTGCCGCAATTGTCGGCGAGTATTGGCTATACCATGGCAACACGTGACGAAAGTAACCGGGACGTCGAAATTGTTCGAGACGCAGATGGCAACCCAGTGCGCGATGAAAACGGCGAGCTTGTCAGAGAGTTTTTAGGTTTTCAAGTTGTGGAAAATGAAACTGAAACATTCTCCATGGGCGCTAGCCTGTCTATGTCTTTGTACGATCACGCCAATTGGCTAGGTCTAGATCGTGCTGAACTGGTAGCGCAACAAAGTGAAGCCAATTACTCGGCCGAATTACAGCGTTTGATAACGCGCACTGTATCAGCGTATTTATCAGTGTTACGTGCCAAAGACAACGTTGAGTTTGTTCGTGCAGAAAAACGCGCCATTGAGCGCCAGTTAGAGCAAACGAAACAACGTTTTGAAGTGGGTCTAACGGCCATCACTGACGTACACGAAGCGCAAGCCAATTTCGATAACACTGTCGCGCAAGAGATCCGTGCTGAAAACCAACTAGAATTGCGCTTAGAGGAATTACGTGAAATCACAGGTAAATATCATGATAAATTATACGTGCTAGACACCGATAAATTCAGTGCACCGCGTCCTTCACCGGATTCTGCCAATGAGTGGTTAGAAATCGCGGAAGAAAGCAACTTAGATTTATTAGTCCAGCGCTTCGCTAAAGATATCGCGATGGAAGATGTCGATATTGCCACTTCAGGCCATTATCCAACACTTTCACTTAGTGGTAGCTACGGCCGCAATGAAACGACTGCCGTAGGCGCGGGAGATGCCGGTGCGGATATCGATATCCCGGCACTGAATAACCAGTCGATTGGCATCACCCTTAACGTACCAATTTACCAGGGTGGTTCGGTAAGTGCTCGCACCGATCAGGCGCGTTACCGTTATGTCGCTGCATCTGAAAGCTTAGAGTTAACGTATCGCCAAACTGTGCGCTCCGTGCGTAGCTCGTACAATGATGTAATCGCATCTATCTCCACGATCCGCGCTTTTGAACAAGCGGTAGTGTCTGCGCAAAGCGCATTGGAAGCGACTGAAGCAGGCTTTAAGGTAGGTACACGTACCATCGTTGACGTATTAAACAGCACCCGTAACCTGTTTGACGCCCGTCGTAATCTGGCCGGTGCTCGCTATGACTTTATTCAAGCAATCATTAGTTTGAAACAAGCAGCAGGCACACTGACTCGCGGTGATGTTGAAAGTATCAACCGCGCGTTGTCACCAGAAGCCTCTGAATAAGCGCACGCAATATCTAAAAAATCCGGTCAAATGACCGGTTTTTTTGTCCCTTTTAGTAGCTACTTACCACTAGCGCGTTTCATTTAAGCGTGAGATCAGCAATTGTAGCTGTTGCTCTAAACGCTCGGCTTCACTTTTAGAGATTGAAAAGTTTAATAATGAATCGCTGACTTCTTTCAACTGTTTTTGCAGTGATTCTCGTGACGCTTGCACCTTTGAGACCGGCTGTTCCATGCGATTATTCCTCCAATCATTCCCTGAAGTATACTCACAACACTAGCTTTTTCCAGTCGGATTTAGTTCTTTGACCGCGCGAATTGGCTAACCAACTGTTTCAGTTCTCGAATTTCTTGCTGTAAGTCTTCAATGGTAGGCTCTTTCGAGTGTGCACGTGCTTCAGCTTTGTGCTCTTCCTCCATGACATTGACCACTATACCGATGACCATATTTAAGAAGGCAAACGCGGTAAAGAATATAAAGCTCATATAGAAGATCCAACTCAAAGGATAGACTTCCATAGTCTCATACTGAATGTCAGTCCAATCTTCGAACGTCATTACGCGGAACAGGGTTAACATTGAAATGGCGATATTGCCCCATAAGAACGGGTTAATGTCGGCAAACAAGAAGCTGCCGATTGCCGCGTAAATATAAAAAATGATAAACAACAACAAGACAACATAACCCAGTTGTGGAAGCGCTTTGATCAGAGAGTTTATCAACAATCTTAATTCTGGAATGATCGACACCATCCGCAAGACTCTAAATACCCGTACCAAGCGCGCTAGTAGTGCCATTTCACTATCTTGAATCGGGATTAAGCTAACAAGCACTACGAGCGTATCAAAGACGTTCCAACCTGATTTGAAGAACTCTTTTTTATTCGGTTCAGCGATAAACCGGATGGTTATCTCAAATAGAAAAAACAGCGTGATGAAGACATCTAAATAACGGGTTAACACATAGGCAAAATCTGGCAAATCATAGGTTTTAGCACCAATTTCCAAAGCAGAAATAATAATGACGGCCACGACAAATAATTCAAAGGCACGATTGTTTTTCAGGGCCAGAAGTTTTTCTTGTAGACTATTATAAATGCTCATGGGGGAACCGAATTACACGAACGGGTAGCCTGTTTATAGGTCCCGCTCGTGTTTTTTCAAGTGCTTAAAGCGTGAGGTTAAGATTATATTTCGCCTGTAGTTCAGCGACACGTTGCAATGATTCAGGCAACTGATAAGTGCGATCATTTAGGCGACGCTCGGCAATCGTCTGATTGCCAGACTCCAACAACACTTCAATGTAGTTCAGGTAGATTTCTTCATTTTGCATGGATGCATCAACCGTTCGATCGTATAGCGCCAATGCCTCTTCAAGTCGTTCTTGAGCCCGATAAACCTGCGCTAATGTATCTGCCGAGGCAGGATTGCGAGATTGCAGCTCTACTGCTCTAATTGCATAGGCTTCCGCTGATTCGAGATCGCCTTCGAGCATTAGCAAGTAAGCGATATTGTTCAACGCAATAAAATTATTTTCATTCTGCTCAATTAATGTGGCATATTCCTGAATTGCGGCGCTGCTGTCTTGCGCGATTCTACGTTCTGCTAGGAGCATCCGCGCTCGCGAATCATTGGGATTATTAGCGACAAAGTCAGTCAGTAAATCAATACTTACCTGAGCGTTACCAACCTCATCATTGGCGACTAACAGCACCATCAGATTGCGCAAGTTAGCGTTGTCTTCAAAGGCTATCTGCCCAGGCGCTATAGCTTGCTCGTAGTCACCATCTAACAAAAAGTTACGCGCAATAATTGCCTGCACAAACGGATTTTCATTGGCTGCATCACCTAGTTTCGACAATGCTTCTCGGCTGTTCACTTGGTCGCCCTGTAGGCTATAGAAATGCGCTTGTAAGACCATCACTTGAGGATCGGTTCGCTTAGTCAAGAATGTCTTGGTAATTTCAACGCCGCGAGCAAAGTCGCCCGTCAGATCTAATAGCAATAGTCGCCCTAGTGCTGCTTCCTTGTCGTAAGGGAATAACTCAAGCCATTGATCGTAGTGCGTTTCAGCAGCGGCAATTTGATTGCCCTGCATTAACGAAAGACCTTTCAAACGCCAAAAGTCACGCGGCGTTTGGCGGTCCGGGTTAATTTTTTCTAGCGTTATTAGCGCCGTTTCATGATTGCCTTCCGTCGCATACATCCGGCCTAGCAAAACGCGCAATTGCGCATCATTTGGATTTTTCGTTAACTGCGCTTCAGTATCACTTATTACTGCAGCCGTGTTGTCTTGCTCCCTGCCAATTAAGTACTTTAATGCTAGTGCCGTTGAATCGGATGGTTGCCGTGCAAGCACCCTATCAACATTGCTTGTCGCCTGTTCAAATTCGCGTTGCTGAGCAAAAAATCGCGCTTGTGCAATCAATACGCTTGGTTGCTCAGGTGCCAATGTAATAGCTTGAGCATATTCACTGCGAGCGAGATCCACATCTTGATTTCGAAATGCAATCTCAGCTGCCAGAATGTATGGTTCAGGAAGTTCTGGCGCGGCAGCCTTCCAATCAAGCGCCAACTGAGTCGCTTTTTCAATTTGATTAGTTGATAAATATGCCGTTGCCAATGTTGATTGCGCGGTCACTGATTCAGGTGCCTGAGCTACTGCTTGCTCAAGGTTAATAATTCCTTCGATTTGATTAAGCGACAATTGCAACACGCCCGTACGCAATAAATCGTCAGCGTTACCCCCCAGGGCCTGGGTCCGTTCAAGCATAGCCTCAGCATCGGCCAAGTTGCCCACCTTAACTAGTTCATATCCAGCACGTGAATATAAACCAGCGTCACCGCTGTCTTCAGTTTGTAAGCGTTGTAACGACAAAGTTGCCTCATCCGACAAACCTAATTGTAATTGGCTAGCAGCGAGTAGTTTAATTCCGGGATGATTATCGGGAAGCGTTTCAGCAATAATGGACAAATGCATGTTGGCCGCTTCGAAATCACCTTGTTGAAAAGCAGCAAAACCAGCGACCAAACGCAAAACTGGGTCGTTGCGACCAGCATATATCGCGACATTCAATCTTTCATATGCGGCTTCGTACTCGCCCTTTTCCGATAAAATAATGCCTTTTAGCTGATTCAACATCGGGTTGTCTTGGCTCAGTACCAGTAAATCGTCGACGTAGCGTTCAGCCTCTTCCATACGACCCAGCTCAACCATCATTGCGGCAACCATAAATTTGGTTGTCACGTCTTTGGGGTATTTTTCGACGTAATCAGCGAATGCATCGACAGCTAGATCAGTTTGCTGATTCTGCAGATACAATCGAGCCAGGATGGTCAATACGTCTTGATTAAATGGTGCTCGCTCACGGGCAGCTTCAGCCAGTCCTATTGCTTGCTCAATATCTTCGTCCAATATCACTTTCACAACGCCCACTAAATCTTTGTAGATGGCGTTGGTTTGCAGTTCGAGTAGTTCGGCGATTAGGCCTTGAGCAGCTTCAGTTTCACCTAGCTCCAGTAGCGACTGAACCTTAAAGAAACCAATTTCTGCTTGTTCTGCGCTGGTGATGCCAGTAACCAAGTGATTCATATCCACCACTGCATTGTGCGAGCCTGCGCGCAGCAGCGCACGCGATAAATGAGGCACAACTTCAGCTGCGGGGTGGCCGAGATCTGATGCGCGTTGCAGTTCTTTTTCAGCACTCGAATAATTACCCAACGCAAGATACAACTTACCTAATTCGTATCGCGGCGCCGCAGCTTGTGGGTCTTGTTGAATGGCGTTTTTCAATTCAACCACCGCAGCATCGAATTGCTCCTCTGCGATCATTTGTTGTGCCGCAGCTAAATATTCTTCACTGGTCTTTTGGCTACACCCGGCAATCGCCAGTACACAAAGCAATGCGCATAGCACTGTTTTCGACCGGCCAAGCTTAGCGAATACATTCATAATCAATCCTTTCGTTTGTGAAGCCAAAGTAACTGGCAATAGTACGTAATTTTAGAGATTACGTGGTATAGGCTCAGGTTATCGAATATACTATGCGCTTTGCAACACTCAAGCGGTGATTGTTGAACCATCCAACGGCACTACTTGATGGGCGCGCCAAGTTGATGAGCATTTTACCCGCCCAATTTCAGGACACAGCATGACTACAGACGTCGATATGACATTTAGCGACCTCGGACTCCCCGATTCTATTCTCCAAGCCCTCGAAAAAGTCGGGTATGAGAAACCTTCACCGATTCAGGCTGAAAGTATTCCACTACTGCTGGAGGGGCACGATTTACTCGGTCAAGCTCAAACCGGTACCGGGAAAACTGCAGCATTTGCATTGCCGATGCTGGCTCAACTCGACATCGACGCAAAGTTACCGCAGTTATTGGTGTTGGCGCCAACCCGTGAATTAGCTATTCAGGTTGCTGAGGCTTTTCAGGTTTATGCAAGCTTCTCGAATAAAATTCGCGTGTTACCCATTTACGGTGGCCAGTCTTACGACAACCAAATTCGTCAATTAAAGCGCGGCGTTCACGTAGTGGTTGGTACGCCAGGCCGGATTATCGATCACATTAATCGCGGTACGCTTAAGCTCAGTGAATTGCGCTTTTTAGTTCTAGACGAAGCAGACGAAATGTTACGCATGGGCTTTATCGATGATGTTGAACACATTCTTAGCCATGCACCAGAAGATCGTCAAACTGCGCTGTTCTCGGCAACCATGCCAGAGCCAATACGCAAAATTACTAAGCGCTATTTGAAGGATCCGAAACACGTAAAAATTGCGTCAAAAGTAAGCACTGCTAGCACTATTCGCCAGCGTTACTGTCAAGTTGCAGGGCATCACAAGCTAGAAGCGTTAACGCGGATCATGGAAGTTGAAGCCTTTGATGGCATGATTATTTTCGTGCGGACTAAAACTGCAACCGTCGAGCTTGCTGAGAAATTATCAGCTCGCGGCTACGACGTAGAACCGTTAAACGGTGACATCCAGCAAAACGCCCGTGAGCGAACTGTTGAGCGCTTGAAACAAGGTAAGATCGATATTCTAGTGGCCACTGACGTTGTGGCCCGTGGTCTTGATGTTGAGCGCGTGAGTCACGTAATAAACTTCGACATTCCATACGATTCAGAGTCATACGTACATCGCATCGGCCGCACAGGTCGTGCGGGCCGCCAAGGCGATGCAATTTTATTCATTAACTATCGCGAAAAACGCTTACTGTTTTCCATTGAGAAAACCACTAGGCAACCGATTGAAAAGATGGACATCCCATCTATTAATGAGCTAAATGAGTCGCGCTTAACTCGCTTCCAGTCAAGTGTGATGGATGCCTTGCAAGACGATTCAATCGAGCAGTTCTTGCCAGTGATTGAAAGTATTCAGGAACAAACCGAAGCATCGCCAGAGCGCTTATTAGCCGCATTGGCAAAGCTCGCTCAAGGTGACGAACCATTATTACTCAATGAGTCAGACCGCCCAGACTTGCACAGCAAGCCTAAGCGCGACGACCGTCGCGATGGCAAAGGCGGCCGTAATGAACGTCGCAGCCAAGGACCACGCAACAGCAAGCCAGATGCCGACAAACAGCGTTATCGCATTGAAGTAGGCCACTCGCACGGCGTTAAGCCAGGCAATATCGTGGGTGCAATTGCTAATGAAGCCAACATCAGTAGTAAGCACATTGGTGCAATTGAGATCTACGACACCTTCAGTACCGTGGATTTACCCAAAGGTATGCCGTCAGAAACACACAATACCTTGAAAGGTACTCGCGTTGCTGGCCAGCGACTCAACATTCGCGAATGGTCGGATGAACCACCGCGCAAAGGTGGTAAACGTCGCAATGAGCGCAGTGGCGGAGACAAGCGACGCAAGCCTAAATTCGACTAAGTCAAGCCATGCAGTACTTCCCTGTTTTTATTGACACTGACCACACCTACGCGTTAGTTGTGGGTGGTGGTGAAGTCGCCGCTCGCAAACTTGAATTGCTGTTGAAAACCCATGCGAACATTACGTTGGTATCGCCGTGGTGTTGTCGCACCGTGGAAGAGCTTTGCGCGAAACATGGTGTTACTGTGCACTTGCGCAAGTTCGAAGACGATGACATAAACAATAAAAACTTGGTATTTATTGCAACTGATGACCCGCAGGTTAATCAACACGTACACGACCTGGGGCACAGCAAGCAAATCTTGGTCAACGTTGTCGACAATACACCGCTGTGTAAATTTATCACGCCATCTATTGTTGATCGCTCACCCATCCTAATAGCCATGAGCTCCGGAGGCGTTGCGCCAGTCCTCCTGCGCTATTTGCGGCAAAAACTTGAAAGCGTAATACCGCAAAGTGTTAGTCGCTTGGGTGAATTTTCTGAACGGTTTCGCGATAAGGTCAAAAACGCGCTCTCAAACGTAACCGAGCGGCGGTACTTTTGGGAAGAAGTGCTCGATGGTGATATCGCCGAAGATGTGGTGCAAGGTCGTGATGATCACGCTGTAATAAAACTCGATGCATTGTTGGCTAACTACCAGCAAGAGCAACGCGTTGCTGGGCAAGTATACTTGGTCGGTGCCGGACCTGGCGATCCGGACCTGCTCACATTTAGAGCACTGCGCTTAATGCAAAAAGCGGATGTTGTAATTTACGATCGCTTAGTTTCCCCCGCCATTCTCGAAATGGTGCGCCGTGATGCAGAAAAAATCTACGTTGGTAAGGCTAAAAGCAAGCACACGTTACCGCAAGACGAAATCAATCATCTACTGGTAAGCGAAGCGCAAAAAGGCAATCGTGTTGTGCGTTTAAAAGGTGGCGATCCGTTCATTTTTGGCCGCGGTGGTGAAGAAATCCAAACACTGCTGAAATACAATATCGGCTTTGAAGTCGTCCCGGGCATAACCGCTGCTACCGGCGCTGCGACATATGCAGGTATACCTTTGACTCATCGTGACCATGCACAGTCAGTAGTGTTTGCCACTGGCCACCTCAAAGATGAAAGTATAGATTTAAACTGGAAGGCATTAGCACAGCCGCAACAAACCCTTGTTTTCTACATGGGACTGACCGGATTAGCGATTATTAGCCGTGAGCTTGTTGCCCATGGGTTAGCGCCTAGTACCCCGATTGCGCTGGTCGAATCTGCCACATTGCCGAATCAGCGAGTCGTTGCTGGAACACTAGAAACGATTGAAAAATGTGCAGAACAGGTTGACATTAAGCCGCCAACATTGATCATTGTTGGAGGAGTAGTTGCGCTTCACGAGCAATTGAATTGGTATCAGCCATGCAAAGAGACACAATCAGACTAGGATTAGTTGCGAGTTTTGCATTAATTTGGTCATTCACTGCTAATGCTCAACAACAAAGCTTTTCACGTAATGCAAGTGATGATGGCATTACCTATAGCTATGAATGGCTTGATCAGAACCGCCAACCACAAGACCTCAATTTCACCTTGCAGCAAAGTGCCATAGCACAGTTGCCAACAACTCAAAGTAGTTTTAAGCATTCAGTTGCGCAACGTCACGTGGTAGTTTCACTTTATCATCACGCGCGCACTTACGATCCGAAACAAGTCAGGATCGATATTAAACCCAACGTCGAGTCAATCGACATTGCGGTCAGTAGCCGCTTTCCTGAAAAAATTGCAGAATACCAACAAGACATGCGTGCGCATGAGCAACAGGCTTACGATGAGTATTTGTATAGAAACTATTACGAGCGCTATAAAACACGCTTAAATCAAAGTGCGATTAAGCCTGACCATTTGCGCTATGTCGATGAAAGCACCCGGGCTTTGATCCCGCTTTCTCAAGCAATCTATGAAAAACTTAATCGCAATAGTGATGCCCGCGAGTACATCAATTTAATGCTCGCTTGGTTACAATCTATCCCCTACTCTACGCTAGAAGATCGGGTACAAACTAACGGCTCCGGTTACTTACCACCAATCACTTTACTCAACCAAAACATTGGTGATTGCGATAGTAAGACAGTATTAGCCGCAGCGATTATCCGAGCGTTTTTACCCAATGTCCCGATGCGCATCGTGTTCTTGCGCAATAACGCTTTGATAGCGATAAGTTTAACCGCTGGTAACAATGATGAGCGAATTGTGATTGACGGCTTGCCATACATTCTAATGGAACCTACTGGACCGAGCCTAATGCCATTGGGAGAAGTCGGACAGCAAACGCTGCTGACCATTCGACAAGGTGAGTACACTACACAATCTATTGCGGCAGCGGTTGTCGAGCAAACAAACTAACTATCGCCCATCACCGTCTGATCACGGCCTTACTCTTTTGCTAAATACAGCGCTTCATCGGCTTGCTGGTAAGTTTTGCTTGGCGTACTGTCCCCTTGCGGCGCACATAACACGCAGCCAATACTGACTGTTAGCGCGTCACCGATAAGCGATGAGCTATGCTCAATGGCTAACGCCGCAAACGCACGGTGAATTTTGTCGCATAAATTATGTAGAGCCATCTCATCGACATTAGGTAGTATCGTAGCAAACTCTTCGCCACCTAAGCGGGCGGCAACATCGTTGGTACATTGAGCAACATTACGCCGTAGCTTGATCGTTTTTTTTTGCATTGTTCGTGCGCTTCTACTAATGCTTCTTCAAAGGTACGACAATTGGCAATGCCAGTTAGACCGTCCGCTGATGCCAAGCGGGTGGCGATATCGCTTTTTAATTAGCAATGGCGAAACGCCGTGACAATCTTCAACACTGCCTCATAGGCGTTGCCGATCAGCGGTTGTTATAACTGCTCTTCAGCAAACTCAGCCAAGCGACTGCGCACAACGCCGTCTAAGTTAATGGTTGCACTACCAGAAAAGTTTTTAAACTTCTCAACAATGTAGGTTAAACCCGAGGTAACTGCGCTTAGGTAATTGCTATCTATTTGCGCCAAGTTACCGCCACAGATAAGTTTAGTCCCTTCACCACAACGGGTAATAATGGTTTTTAACTGAGATGCGGTCAGGTTCTGCGATTCATCTAAGATAACTATCGCGTTCTGTAGACTACGACCACGCATAAAGTTAACCGACTTGAACTGAATGTTAGCTTTTTCCATGATGTAGTTCATGGAGCCTTTGGTGTTCTCATCGTTCTTGTGTAACACCTCTAATGAATCAGTAATAGCGGCCAACCAAGGGGCCATTTTTTCTTCTTCGGTACCGGGCAAGAAACCAATGGATTCAGCGATTTCTGGCGTACTGCGCGTGACGATGATCTTATCGTACATATTGCGCTCAACAGTCATCTCTAATGCTGCGGCTAATGCCAATAGGGTTTTGAGGTATTATATCTCATAAATAGACACACCGACCGACCGATTAAATGCTATGATTTATAATCATTTATCTAAAAGTCGATTTAAATTTTAAGGCATACCTAAATCAGCCCCATGAAAAACTATAAAAATAAAAGCATCCTCAACATCGACAATACAATTTTCCAAAGCTTAGCCCCAAAAGGAAGCTTTTTACAACATTGTTTAATCAGCTCAAAATGGGATGATGAAAACGATAAAACCTCATCTCTTGCGCATTACAATTTACGATTAGCTATATCAAAGTTAATGCAACTGATAAATGCGGACGAAGAAGAGCACCAAGCATTAATCCATTTATTAGTTAGTAAACCAGAGACTATAACCATCACAGATCTAATCCAAGGTTACAAGTCAGTTGAGCTAGCATTAGTAAACAGCTTTCCTTTGAGCAGAGCCAAGAGCTACAGCACAGCAGTCAGAAGCTTTTTCAATTTCTTCAGTGCTCCCATAGAAAGTGGATTTAATGCATCAGAATTAGCTTATGAAACACTATTATCAACAAATGTAGACTTTAAGAAAAATCCTAACATCGACCTTTTTACCATTGATGTAAAAAATAAGATTAGGTTTACCGTTATTGATCCCGACACTTTCCCACATCTATTTGTTGAGGACTCGGTTTTACACAATCTTCTAATCAATTTAGAAAACGCTTCAAAAGAACAGCGCTTTGAGTACTCCGTCATTGTGGGCTTTAAAAAATTGTTACGAGAAATTGACCAGTGGCCTGAAAATTCTCAGATAAAAATATTACTCAACAGTCCATTAAACCAAGTAACACCAACCAGAGTTAACGAGGCATTAATCGATTTTGAGAAAAGCCTATTTGAGGCTTTCCCAAATAAAAAGCTGAATCAGCTAAGTACACTATTTAGACAGAAATTATTTGATTATGGGCTAACTGCTCTTGAGCTAAATAAAGCGAAAGACCTCTTCAAAACCAACTTTAACAAAGCAGGTCAGTTAAAATTTAAGCCACGCTTCATAATACAGTGTGAAAACAATGAGCATATCGTAAATTCGTTTCAACTACCGTTGGTTCTGCCGTTGGAGAGTGTGGGCGAGAATTGTTTTAATCAACTCGAAAAAATATCAAAAACCAGCGCTGCCGATACGGACAGCGTAACTAACCTAATAGAAATATTGATGCTGCTTCAGCAGGGAGGATATAGTGACGCGAGATTATTATTAGCTAAAAAGTCCGAAGACTTGATTACTTATAAT
Source organism: Alteromonas sp. (assembly GCA_964230255.1). GTDB lineage: Bacteria > Pseudomonadota > Gammaproteobacteria > Enterobacterales > Alteromonadaceae > Alteromonas_E. The sequence continues at coordinate 2,140 of CAXRGW010000046.1, read as the reverse complement.
GTTTCCAAGGGCTTGAACGAACTAGAGTTATTAATCACCGAACACTTCCCAAACAAGAAGCAAGAAAGGCTGCAACTCATCCGTGACTTTCTGAACCTATGCGATAGCCCAACTAAAAACGGGAGGTTACTAAAAGATTTTGAGATTGATTCGACTATCAATCCAAAAGAAAAACTTGAAACTATGGCTTTTCACGGGTATTCCAAAGCTGGCGGTAAAAAGAGTGATGTTACTGTTAAATTTAATCTGACCAAATTAAAGCCCTTGTTAAAATTAAACAGCGTACTTGTGACTGCGCTGAACAACCTACAAACTCATACTGCTACCACACCAATGCCTGCCACATCGTTATCTGACATAGAGCGAACTTTGGGCTATGTCGTCGATACATCATTAGAGTCGGCAAAAATAAAGCATATCCTTGCCAGCCCTTTACCTGATCTAGAACAGCGAGATTTCAGGTTAGGTTTTGCTCAGCTTGAAGACATCATCGATGAGCAGGATATACAATTAAAAGCACCTAGAAGCCAAGTTTTACGTACATTCTTAAGTAATCACGCAGGTAAAATCAACGGCCTGATTGATATAAAAAACTGTGGCTTCAAATCTCGATTTAGCGCTTCTGATGAAATGAATGCTCAAAAACTAATTGAGCCTGTAGATGAGAATGGCGATGTCTTACCCAGCCCAATTTTAAACCAACAACAATCACTGTCAGAATTAAGAAAAAATGTACAAGAATACTTTGAAAAGCCAATTAACCAGATACTAAATGCGTGTAAGAAAGAAGTTGAATGCTATAAACAGCTTGTAGCTACTTTTAACACCTACACGGAAAAAGACGCACATGGGGTCTATATCAAAGATATCCCTGAAAAAGTTACTGCTTTAGTTAAAGACAATCAAGTTGATGAAGGTCGAGGAATTCTAAAGTCACAAGCAAGTGCTATTAGAAAAAATTTTACAAATGAAGTAGTGATGGGGGCTTACCTTCGACATCAACTATCAATTGGAACATCTAGCACAACTTACTGCTCACAAAAAACTGAGTTAATCCCAACTTATGTGAAACACTGGTTCCCTAACTCAAGTACAGGTATGAGAGACTTCTTTTGGTCAGGCATATTTTTGCCGAAAAACATTCTTCTTGTGTGCTTTATCAGATTAGTTATCAGAACCACTTGGAATAAAGATGTAATAGCTACATTGACTCGTGCAAATTTGCCGGAGCAAATACCAGAAGGACCTTTTGTACTTTCTGGCTTCAAAGAAAAAGTAGGTAAAGAGACTACGCCTGTTACCATTGAGCCACATGAAAAAGAAATTCGTGAGGTGATCAGCTTTCTGATCCAACATCATGACAACATGGTGCGAATGGACTTTCATCCAGAGAGTATTTGGGATACTCCGGGTTCGACAAAATTAAATTTCCTATCGGCAAGTGTTATAGACAGGCTACGCGATCACTATACCCTTCCATATTTTCGGATGGAGTTATTAGCCAAGCATCAAATGAATCTTAGAAAAGGTATCGACGGTAGCTTAGTTAATTCACAACGAGAGCGGAATCATGCGACCAGTAGAGTAACTTCTGCTTATCTAACGCACCCTATCGCCGTGATTGAATATGAAGCCAACAATGCAGACTTTCAGCGCAAATTTGAGACAACCGTTCAGTTCAGACACAAAGAAGCATCAATAGAGAAATACGGCTTAGATCGCAACAACATTGACGAAGATTTAATTGTAGCACCAGCAGATCATAAAGAAGAATTGCCAGAATGGTTCATTTTAGCAGACGGTTCGTCTTGCACAGATATCTTCGCTGCTGTTGATAAATCTAAGCAAGATAGCATTTGTAAAGGTCGAAAATGTCATTCAGGAGAAGGTTGCGAGTTCAATCGCGTGGAACTGGGTGTTGATGAATTTGTACGAACCCTGCGACATCAGGCTTATTACATAGCTCGTGGTGAGGTACTGCTGGCAAAGCATGGTAGAGTGCATATTCCGAAGAACTTGAACGGTCATTCCGGTTTTATTTGAACACCTAATATCAACGCATCGTTGGCTAAGTGATTTTTACCTTAAGTGTTCAAGTTAGGTCAATATCGGATAATTTCTTTCTCATCGATTCTCCCTT
>CAXRGW010000045.1:0-56959 GCA_964230255.1 Alteromonas sp. | reverse complement strand
TCCAGCAATGTTGCGGCCTATGGCTGAAAGGTTAAACTGCAATAACCGCTCGTATTCAGCGTCGACCATATCATCAGCCCACAAACCAGTGAGCTTGGCATACTGTTCAACCAATTCTACTTGTTGCTCCTCGCGTCCCGTTAGGCGCAAGTAATCAAGCGTGTGTTGGTCGATATAAAACATCGCAGCGGTAGCACCATACTCTGGCGTCATATTACTGATCGTTGCACGGTCGCCTAGGGTTAAGTGCTGTGTACCTTCACCAAAGAACTCTAGGTATGTAGATACCACTTTTTCTTTACGCAAAAACTCCGTCAGCGCCAGCACAATATCCGTCGCGGTAATACCAGGAGCCGGTTTGCCAACAACTTCTACACCAACAATATCCGGTAAACGCATGTAAGAAGCACGGCCAAGCATTACGCTTTCGGCTTCTAATCCACCTACACCAATCGCGATAACGCCAAGTGCATCAACCATTGGTGTGTGACTGTCAGTGCCTACCAAGGTATCTGGAAAGGCAACACCATCACGGTTTTGGATAACCGGCGACATCCGCTCAAGATTGATTTGGTGCAAAATACCATTGCCTTGTGGAATCACATCGATGTTACGGAAGGCCGTTTTAGTCCAATTAATAAAGTGGAAACGATCTTCGTTACGACGATCTTCAATTGCACGGTTTTTGGCAAACGCATCTTCTTCATAACCGGCGTGTTCAACAGCTAGCGAATGATCAACTACCAATTGGGTTGGCACAACTGGGTTTACTTTTGCAGGGTCACCGCCTTGTGCAGCAATAGCGTCACGCAGGCCAGCCAAATCAACCAATGCGGTTTGACCTAAGATATCATGGCATACTACGCGAGCTGGGAACCACGGGAAATCTAAGTCGCGCTTGCGCTCGATGATTTGTTCCAGTGATGCGGTTAGCTTCTCTGGCTCACATTTGCGCACTAAGTTTTCTGCTAGCACCTTACTGGTGTATGGCAGCTTGGCATAGGCGCCTGGTTTAATGGCCTCAACCGCAGCGCGTGTATCGTAATAATCGATACCTGCGCCCGGTAAAGGTTTTCTGTAATCTAAATTCATAGTTATTACCCGCGCTCTGCAATCGCTGGCACTGGACGAATATCTTCACCGGTGTACTCAGCGGATGGACGAATAATACGGTTGTCAGCGCGCTGCTCCATTACGTGGGCAGCCCAACCTGTTAGGCGTGACATAACAAAGATCGGCGTAAACAATTTAGTCGGAATTTGCATAAAGTTGTACGCTGATGCATGGAAGAAATCCGCGTTACAGAATAGTTTTTTCTCGCGCCACATCACTTCTTCACAGCGCACAGATACCGGATACAACACTGTATCACCTACGTCAGCGGCTAATTTCTCTGACCATTGTTTGATGATTTCGTTACGCGGATCGCTTTCAGAATAAATCGCGTGACCAAAGCCCATGATTTTTTCTTTGCGGGCCAATTTACCCATCATTTCTTCTTCGGCGTGATCAGCTGATGTAAAGCCTTCGATCATTTCCATCGCCGCTTCGTTAGCACCACCGTGCAACGGTCCACGCAATGAACCAATTGCGCCAGTAATACACGAATGCATATCTGAAAGCGTTGAAGCACAAACGCGTGCGGTAAATGTAGAGGCGTTGAATTCGTGCTCTGCGTAAAGGATCAAAGAAACGTGCATAACCTTAACGTGTAGCTCGTTAGGTACTTCGCCGCGAAGCATATGCAGGAAGTGCCCACCGATTGAGTCGTCATCGGTTTCAACATCAATGCGCACATTGTCGTGTGAGAAACGATACCAATAACAAATGATACTTGGGAAACACGCCAACATACGGTCAGTTACGCTTTGTTGTTGTTCAAAATCAGTTTCCATTTCAAGGTTACCTAACATAGAACAACCGGTGCGCAGCACATCCATTGGGTGTGCATCAGCTGGGATGCGCTCTAACACATCTTTTAACGCCTGCGGTAAACCACGCAAACCTCTCAACTTCGCTTTGTAGTCGTTGAGCTCAGTTTGAGTAGGTAAATGACCTTTTAAAATCAAAAAAGCCACTTCTTCGAACTCACATTTTTCTGCTAAGTCTTTAACGTCGTAACCACGGTAAGTTAATCCTGAACCTGATTTACCTACGGTTGATAATGCTGTTTTTCCGGCAACTTGCCCACGCAAGCCAGCACCACTTAATACTTTAGCCATTTTAATTCTCCAAATAGGGTACGATTTTGTAAGGTTTTAATTTTTTGATTCAGCGAAAAGTGCGTCGAGCTTTTGCTCGTAATCGTGATAACCGAGGTAATCATAGAGTTTCATACGCGTTTGCATCATATCTACAACTGCTTTTTGATCACCGTCTCTAAGGATTGCGGTATATACAGTTTCAGCCGCTTGGTTCATTGCTCTAAATGCGCTAAGTGGATACAACACCATAGCGGCGCCCCACTCGCCTAATTCTTTAGCATTCCAAAGCTCGGTTTTACCAAACTCTGTGATGTTCGCTAGGATCGGTACATCAAGCGCTTCGGCAAATGCGCGATAGTGCTCTTCAGTTTGTACGGCCTCGGCAAAAATACCGTCTGCGCCAGCAGCAACATAAGCTTTAGCACGCTCTATAGCAGCCTCTAAGCCTTCTTGAGCGAAGGCATCCGTACGCGCCATGATAAAGAAATCAGGGTCAGTACGGGCATCTACAGCGGCTTTAATGCGATCAACCATCTCGGCGGTCGACACAATCGCTTTGTTAGGTCGGTGACCACAGCGCTTTTGCGCAACTTGATCTTCCATATGAACAGCAGCTGCACCAGCACGCTCCATATCTTTAATCGTTTTGGCGATGTTGAAAGCACCGCCCCAACCGGTATCGATATCTACTAATAACGGCAAGCTCGAAGCTGATGTAATGCGTTGTACATCGGCTATAACGTCATTAAGAGACGTCATGCCCAAATCGGGTAACCCATAAGAGGCGTTTGCTACGCCACCACCTGACAGGTATATCGCTTTATGGCCGATCTGTTCTGCCATCATTGCCGCATAAGCATTGATAGTCCCAACTATTTGTAAAGGATAATTTTGCTTTAGCGCTTCGCGGAAACGTTTACCTGCACTCATAATTGCCTCGTTTTAGTCTGAAAGTTTGGTTTGAATATTGTTGCGCGAATAAAGAATATGGCGGCGCATTAGCATTTCTGCTAGTTCTTCATCGCGATTTGAAATGGCTTTGACGATTTGTAAGTGTTCGTCATAAGCGGTAGATACTCTAGGTCCTGCCATCCCCAATTGGACGCGGTACATGCGCACCAAGTGATAAATGCCGTTGACAAGAAACTGAATCAACTGTTGGTTTTTACTGCCAAGTACAATTCGATAATGAAAATCTACATCACCGGCCTCTTGATAGTAAGTCTCGCCATCTTTAGCCGTAGAGTGATGTTCAGTTAATAGCGCAAACAGCTCAGCGATTTCGTCATCGCTCATATGGCGCGCTGCTAAACGTGCAGCCATGCCTTCAAGTGATTCACGTACATCGTATAGCTCAACTAAGCCAGTGGCCGATAACGCGACTACTCTGGCACCGACATTTGCGCGTCTCTCAACTAAATGACAGGACTCTAATCGATTGATACCCTCGCGAATGACGGCGCGGCTGACTTGGTAAGTTGTCGACAATTCAATTTCACTGAGTTTTTGTCCTGCTGGGATAACACCTTCCACAATGTCATTGCGAAGCTGTAAAAACAGTTTATCGGCAGATGTAATAGCTTGTTCGACGAGCATAAAGACTGTGATCAGTTATTATTGTCGACAATAATAGGCATGATTGAGCATTTTATCAAGTTTAATACTATTTATTGTCGACAATTTACTCAAAATCATGTTTGTCGATTTCTCAATTTGCAATAAACGATCTTAGCCCCAGACGATGGTTGAGCCATCTTGAATACAAGAAACGCCCCATACCCCTTGTGTAGCCATTTCTTTGCTATACATGTATCGAGGGTTAACTGGTAATGTTCAGCGTGCGGAAAAATATAAAATTAGCGGCTTTGTTGTTGAGCTTGATGTAGCCTTTGGGTTGTCGATAAAAAAGTCTTTGTACTGGGCATTATATTTGATCTGATGGGATAAGCCGCATAGTTCGTTCAAACGGGTTTCTAGATGGTCGAGCCTATCTATCCCCCAATAGGTTTCACCACCATAGCCCGGAATTCCCGGCATCCAGTATTTGTATTTGTGCAAACGCTTATTGGTTTGTTCAGATTGCCACGAAGGATCTACTGGTGGGTGTTCAGAAATTGAAGCCAAAGTGTAAAACATCTTCCCTTGCCAATATGATACAAAGAACTGAGCAATATCATCTGTTGACAGCTCTATGCCAGACGTAATCGCTAATAGGCGATTTGCTTGTTGTAATACGGGGTCTCAGGAAGTGCTATTTTAGGTAACACATGTTGATTTAGAACAGCTAACCATTCAGCGTCGCGCAAACTGTGAATTCGCAATTTCTCTGGCTCAGGTAATAACGCTCTACCAACCTGCTCAACGACATTCCATCGATAAACAATTGGATAGGGTTGCTGCAATTCAGCCAACACCTACATCAATAGGATAGAATACGGATCAGAGATGTGAATGAATACATCGACAGTATGAGGCTTTCGTATTGCCCTGCGCTACATTTCATGTGCTTGTAGCTTTAGCTTTAAGCGTCTTTCGCTCGCCAATAAACTCGCGAGGTGCGACATTAAATACTTATCAATGATTACGCCTTTTTAACGAATTTCGCTGTTACCATCATCTCACCGGCACCGTCTACTTTGCAGTCGAGTTCGTGATCTTTTTTATCCAAGACCCTTCGAACAAAGGCTTTTGTACCGATTTTTATGACTTGTGAGCTGCCCTTGATTTTAAGATCTTTGATTACCGTGACCTTATCGCCATCACTTAGCACCCTGCCATTGGCATCTTTAACATCTAGAGCATATTCTTGGCTTTGTTCATTGGGATCCCATTCATAACCACACTCTGGACATATAAACAATTGCTGATCTTGATACACGTATTCAGATTGACATTGGGGGCAAGGAGGGAATGCAGACATCAATGGTCCTTAACTGATTAACTGATGGGCACAGCTAAAAACCGCTGCACTAATTACTTACTGTTTTAGTTTACCACGTTGACTTGCGCAACGTTTCGAACAGTACACCACATTATCCCAATCACGCTCCCATTTTTTGCGCCAATTGAATGGTCGGTTACATATTGGGCAAACCTTGGAGGGTAGATTAGACTTTTTCATTGTTGGCTAATTTATCGAAAAATTGCTCAGCGTCATCAAACATCGCCTGTAATTTGGTTTCATCCATGCGCCCCATAGTCTTTAAGATCATGCCCATGCGATGGTTATTCTCAAGCTGCGCTTTATGACGGTTAATAAAATCCCAATAGAGATAATTAAATGGACAAGCTTTGTAGCCAGTTTTCTCTTTCACGCTGTATTCGCAGTGTTTACAGTAATCAGACATCTTATTGATATAACTGCCACTGGCAGCATAGGGTTTACTGGCAAGCTGCCCACCATCGGCATATAAAATCATGCTTGATACATTGGGCATTTCTACCCACTCGTAGGCGTCTGCATAAACCAGCAGATACCACTTGTTTACCTGTTCGGGATCGATACCAGATAACAGAGCGAAATTACCTAATACCATTAACCGCTGAATATGATGGGCATAGGCATTGTCGCGGGTTTCTTGTACGCATTGTTTTAGACAATTCATACGCGTATCGGCATCCCAAAAGAACGTGGGTAAATCGCGTGTTGCATTTAACGCATTTTGATTAGCTAGGTTTGGCATAAAGTACCAGTAGAAACCACGGATGTATTCACGCCAACCAATTACTTGGCGCACAAAACCCTCAACACTATTGAGTGGTGCTTCACCGGCATAATAAGCCTGTAGCACAGCTTCAACTACTTCTTTTACGTCTAACAAACCACAGTTTAAGTAAAAACTGATATGGCTGTGAAACATCCAAGGTTGATTAGTGACCATTGCGTCTTGGTAACGACCAAAATTCTCCAGGCGCACATCAATAAAAGCGTTAAGGACCTCAAGCGCTTGGTTACGCGTAACTGCAAAAGCGAAGTTATCTAGGCTACCGAAGTGCGAATCAAACTCTTCAGCAACTAGGTCTAATACTTCCTTTGTGGTTTCATCGAGTTCAAATTTGGAACGCGGTGGTACGGTTTGATCACTTGGCATTGGTTCACGGTTTTGCGCGTCGTAATTCCATTTGCCGCCCTCTGGTTCTCCATTGTTTACTAGGTAACCGGTATGCTTGCGAACTTCGCGATAGAAAAACTCCATGCGCAGTTGTTTTTTGCCTTGCGCCCACTGATTGAAAAATGTCTGTGGTACCAAGAAGCGATTATCGTCTTTGATCGTCACAGGCACATTGAGGACGTCCTGCCATTGCGTCATCTCATGCCATAAGCGATATTCGCCCGGATGAGTAACTATCACTTCATCAAACGAATGATTGTTAATCATCCATTCGACTTGCTGTTGCAACGATCCCTTGTTGTTCTCATGCCTGTAGTCTACGTATACGAGGTTGAATCCATCACTTTCCAACCCTTTTGCAAAGTGGCGCATTGCGCTAAACAAGAACGCTATCTTTTGTTTATGGTGTTTAACGTAAGTGGCTTCTTCCCGCACCTCGGCCATTAGAATAACGTCAGCGTCGGGATCTGCATCATGTAAGCACGAAATATTGAGGTTTAATTGGTCACCTAATACGAGACGCAGAGCGGCCATTATCCTTTGACCTTTTCATAGGCGCCTAAGGCTCTTTGGCGCGACTCTTTTAAATCCACAACAGGCTTAGGATAATTAGTTCCTAACAAAATATCAGCTGCGGCAAGCACACTCTCTGGAGCTTCCCAAGGTTTGTGAATGTATTTTGCGGGTAGCTTACTTAGCTCAGGACAATAGGTTTTTACGTACTCACCTTGCTTGTCGAATTTCTCACCCTGCAGGATGGGATTAAAGATACGAAAATATGGTGCAGCATCGGCACCAGAACCTGCAACCCATTGCCAGCTTGCAGTGTTTGCCGCCAAGTCAGCATCGAGTAAGCAGTCCCAAAACCACTTAGCACCCTCGCGCCAATCGAGTAATAAGTTCTTCACCAAAAACGAGCCCACCACCATACGCACACGGTTGTGCATGTATCCTGTCTGCCACAACTCTCGCATTCCGGCATCGACGATTGGAACGCCTGTTTGTCCGCGCTGCCACGTTTTAAGCGCCTGTTGGTCGGTTGACCAAGGGAAATGATCAAATTTCGGATTGAAGTTGTCGGTTGTGATCTGTGGCCAGTGATAGAGCAAATAGTAACTAAATTCACGCCAACCAAGTTCACTTAAGTAAGTATCAATACTATCGTTATCACTACCTCCAAAGGCATCTAGAATGGCATACCAGGCTTGGTTCGGAGACATTTCACCAAAGTGTAAGTGCGGCGAAAGTTTTGATGTACCCTCAACTGACGGTAAATTGCGTTGCTCTCGATAACCCTTTGCCGCATGTTCGATAAAACGCGATAGTTTAGTTGAAGCGCCCGCTTCCCCAGGTTGCCATAAAGAAGAAAACCCTTCTGCCCAGTCTACGCTTGGTATCAAATCGAGTTGTTCTATGCTGCCATTAGATCGCTTATACGCAGAAAATGTAATCTCACTTGGCGCGCTAAGTGGATAGCGTGGCGATGATTCACCAAGACAGCCATTGCGATAGTACGGTGTGTAAACTTTGTAGGGCGTTCCGTCTTTTTTTACGACGCTCATGGGCTCCCACAGTAGGCTGCCATTAAAACTTTTAACCGCAAGGCCAGCATCCTTTAGCTGCTGTTTGATTGCCTTATCTCGTTGCAACTCACCAGGTTCATAACGGCGATTCCACACCACGGCATTTACCTTAAGTGAACTTACCAATTCTGCGAGGACATCTTCAGCTTTACCCTGTCGAATAACTAAATGTCCGTCAAGTGACTTGTTCAAACTCTCCAGCGAGTGATGTAACCACCATTTAGATGCACCACCTAACGCCTCTACATCCTGGCTTTCCTCATCGAGAATGTAGAGCGGAATGATGCTGCCCTGCTCAACAGCCCAATTCAATGCAGGGTTGTCTTTGATGCGAAGATCTTGGCGAAACCAAACAAGCGTCGTTTGTTTTGTCATGTGCTATTAGTGCTTATTTATAGTAGTACTTGGTACTAAAAAAACTGATTTTTCGATCCATTTATTCAAAAAGACACTACAAAAACCGATCCAGATAAAGGTGTTAAACACTATATGTACAAAAACGCTAAACGCGGTTTGATGATCTTTCGCAATGACCTACGTTTAATTGATAATCCGGTACTTTCTACACTTGCTCAACAGTGTGATGAGTTGCTGTGTATTCATATTATTAGGGACGATAAAATACGTACAAATTCATTTAATTTGGTTAGCCTTGGTGCACATCGATATCGGTTTTTGATGGAGAGCTTGCATGACCTAAATTTGCAGCTAAATGAGCACGAACAATCCTTAATGGTTATCAAAGGTGATGCGAAAGCAATCATAACTGGTTTGCTGGCAACTGGGCTTTTAACCCATGTCGGCATGGCTTCAGATTGCGGTGTGTATGAACGCGATTTTGCTAATTTCGTCGAAAGCTGTTGTAACCAATACAGTGCTAGGTTTATCGATGAGAGGGCCGATTGCTTGTACGCAGAGTCAGAATTACCATTCTCTCTGGAAAACATGCCAAATGTATTCTCGCCGTTTAGACGCAAAATGGAAAAATACGCAGATCCAAGAAAACCCATAAATGCACCAAGCATATTGCCGAAACCTATTGAGTTTCCGGATGGATTCACACTAGTAGATATAAACCTGGCACTGGAATCATCAGTACCCAATGCCGTTACACAGTTGGTCGGTGGCGAACGAGCCGCTTGGCGTCAAATAAACTATTACTTCGACGAAACTCATCGTATTCAGCAGTACAAAGAAACACGCAACGGGCTCGATGGTTGGGGCTTTTCATCAAAACTTAGCGCTTGGCTAGCACATGGCTGTATTTCTGCCGCCAGTGTTGCAAATGCGCTAACCAAATACGAGGCGCGCGAAATTCAAAACGATTCGACCTATTGGCTGTTTTTTGAATTGCTTTGGCGAGATTTCTTTCATTGGCAGATGTATAAACAACAGCAATTGATGTTTGTATTTTCTGGTATCCAGAATAACGCTCCGACCACTAGTCACAATCCAGAAACGTTTAAACAATGGTGTTCGGGTCAAACCGGTTACGACATTGTTGATGCATGTATGCGCCAGTTAAAGGCTACCGGTTTTATGTCTAACCGCGGCCGCCAGTTAGTCGCTAGTTGTTTCGTTCATGAATTACAACAAGATTGGCGCTATGGCGCAGCCTATTTTGAACAACAACTGATTGATTATGATGTGGCGAGTAATTGGGGCAATTGGCAATATCTTGCTGGTGTAGGTAGTGATCCACGTGGGCACCGTCAGTTTAACTTACAAAAACAAACCCAGATGTACGATCCCAACCATCGATTTATAAGCCATTGGTTACGTCGTTAGTGACTGAAGCGGTACAAATTGTTTGGTTTAAACGCGACCTGCGGTTGCGCGACCATGCGCCCCTAGCGGAAGCCTGTCGAGTATCAGAGCCAACTTTACTGTTATATATCATTGAACCGATGCTGATTAATGACCAGCACTTCGATATTCGTCATTGGCGGTTTATCACTCAATCGATCACTGATATGAATGAGCAATTAAAAGCGTACGACGCCAATGTAACGCTCGTAATAGGCGATGCTGAACCCGCGTTTGAGGCTATTGCCAAGCAATTTGATATCTCGCACGTGCTTAGTTATGAAGAGATCGGGCTTGATAACACCTTTCAGCGTGATAAACGCCTACAGGAATGGTTTAAGCAACGCGATATCGATTGGATTGAGTTTGCAAATGGTGGTGTCACCCGCGGATTAAACCATCGTCGCAGCTGGAAACAGCAATGGCACCATTACCTAAAACAACCGGTTCAAGATCCTGTACTTGACGCTATTCAGGCCACTGAAATTGCAAAGCTTGGTAATCCATTAACTCTGAATAACGAATTAATCGCCTATCAAATACAAACCAGTATTGATGTTACGTCTTCGTTTGAAGCGCTTACTGAGCCAGCACAAACCTTTCAACCTGGTGGTGAAAAGCGCGCATGGTATACCCTTAACCACTTTCTCACCGAGCGCGGCATTAACTATGCCCAACAAATATCTAATCCGAGCTTAGCAAGGGAGTCTTGTTCGCGGCTCTCACCTTATTTAGCTTGGGGCAATATTACTTCTCGTCAGGTGATCAATCGAATTAGCAGCAAGAAGTCGCAAACAGAGTGGCGTCGCACGGTTAATGCATTTTCTTACCGCATTCAATGGCGATCGCATTTTATGCAAAAGTTTGAGAGCGAATGTTCCATGCAATTTACACCCGTTAATAAAGCCTATGAAAACTATCCGTATGTCGAACATTCCGAAGCAGTAGATAGAGTCACTGCATGGCAACAGGGTAAAACAGGGTTTCCACTGATAGATGCGTGCATGCGTGCGGTCATTGCCACTGGATACTTGAATTTTCGTATGCGCGCGATGTTGGTGAGTTTTTTAACCCATCATCTAAATGTTGACTGGCGCGAAGGCGTGACTTTTTTAGGGCGGCAATTTCTCGATTTTGAGCCCGGCATTCATTACCCGCAGTTTCAAATGCAGGCCAGTGTAACTGGCACCAACACTATAAGGCTCTATAACCCACTAAAGCAGGCACTAGATCACGATAAAGATGGAAGGTTCACGCGCAAATGGTTACCTGAATTAACCGAAGTACCCGATGACTTGATTCATTCACCGTGGAAACTCAGTGATATGGAGCAAGGTTTGTATTGTGTGAAACTGGGTAAGGATTACCCTTACCCAATTATTGATTTTGAAATTGCTAGCCGCGAAGCCCGAGATCGGTTATGGACCTTTCGGAAACGGGAAGACGTTAAACAAGAAGGCAGACGCATCCTCCGTAAACACACAATACCGGGTTCACCCAGAACCTAAGAGGCTTTTTTGATACGCTCTTCTTTGCTCGCTTCAACCTGAGGTTGCGCTTCCATTTGTTGCTTGGCTTCTTGCTCTTCGGATGGCTCATGATCTTTTAGCCATTTCGTCAGCAAGCCGATTTGACCACACTTATACGCCGCATAGGTTAATCGCAAAGCATTAGACAAAGTCTCGCTATCATTCCAGTTAGTAACGTCGCTAATCTCTTTGTAACATCGCATCGCTTGTGGCGTTATATAGCCACGCACTAATTTTTTACCCTGTGCCTTTTGGCGCTCACGGAAACGTTGTTGTTTTAGCGCATTAGCAGAAGGCGTTTTTTTGCTATTTTTCTTTTGCCCGACTTTCATTTTATTTATCTCGTATAGATTACTCTTAAAGTGTAGCACAGCCAGTTTTAAAGGGTTATGCGTTACCAACTCAAAATATGCTAACCGGTTAATATTTATATTTTTTTTAAATCGGACTAACTAACTTGGATTTACGCAATTGAACGTCATTGTCGCGGCAATGAATGTAACAATTTTTTGAAAAATCACTGTTCAGAGTTGTTTAGCGTACAAGTGTTCGCTAAATTAGCGGTTCATTTATAGCAGTAGACGGTTTTATGTCATTACAAGATAAGAATAGTTTTAGTCGTGAAGAGCTTTTAGCCTGCAGTCAGGGAGAGCTTTTTGGTCCAGGAAACAGTCAATTACCAGCTCCGAATATGTTGATGATGGATCGTATCGTTTCAATCACTGCCGAAGGCGGAGAAAACGATAAAGGTGAAATCATTGCCGAGTTAGATATCACGCCTGATCTGTGGTTCTTCGATTGTCACTTCCCCGGCGATCCGGTGATGCCAGGTTGTCTCGGTCTTGACGCAATGTGGCAGCTTGTTGGTTTCTTCCTTGGTTGGAGTGGCGGCCCAGGTAAAGGTCGTGCACTAGGTGTGGGTGAAGTTAAGTTCACCGGGCAAATACTGCCTACTGCTAAAAAGGTCACTTACCACATTCAAATGAAACGCGTGGTTAAGCGCCGCTTATTCATGGGTTTAGCCGATGGTGTTGTAAAAGTTGATGGCCGTGAAATTTATAGCGCTAAAGACTTAAAAGTTGGCTTGTTCCAAGATACAAGTAGCTTCTAGTAAAAAAGAACCCCGCTTCTGGTGGCGGGGTCTTTCCTAAATTTGTAATCTGTCTAGCGCTTATCGAGCTAACCCTAGACTTCTGTCTTCGAGTGCTTCTCTCCAGCCCCCTAACCATTGAGACCTGGCGTCTGACGTCTGAAATGGACATACATCTTTTGAACGTCCGGAAATTCCTGCTTGATAACCTTTTGCGTGAGCACGCGTCAACTTGTCTCTTTTTTGTCTTTTCATTGAGTTACCTCGGTTGAATTGAACACAAGATGCTCGCCAACTTCAGTGTTATATTCGTCGCATTTTTTGCTGTGAAGTTTTGAGCAACCACCTATAGAAATAGAGGATCACTCAGTGGCATTCAAGTGTAAATCTGCAAGATCGCTATTGACTTTACTTAACACGATGAAAATTTTATGAATTTTTTATTACAACATTTGGTTATATTACTAGGCGTTTTTATGGTTAAAAAAACGCAAAAAAATGGAACTAAATAAGAATGCTTTAGTACCAACAACTTGCATAAAAAAAGCCCGTAAATGCGGGCTTCCATTTAACTTAACATTAGGCCTTGCGACGACGCCACCCAACCAAAATCAGTAAACATCCAGCCAGACCAACGTTAATACTAGCGCCTTGACGCTCAACAACGTCATCGTCGTCCTTGCAGTCATCGATTTCACCATTCGGGATCGGGATCAGCTTAACTGCATAAACAGTATCCACTAAAATCGTCTCACCGGCATCATCTAATACAGGATCACCTGTGACTTGCTTCGATGGTGTACGCAAACGCGCATTCACAATGATTTCATTATTGTTATTGATATCTACAGCATCGACCAAGGTATAGTCACTATCACACTCGATCAGAGTATTAAGGTTAATAAACTCTTCTGTTTCGATGTTAAACATAAATGCGTTTACTTCACGCACAGTTTCAACTGACGCTTCAACCTCACTTTGGCCAACAAGAATATTGTTGTCATTAATCGCACGCGGTGTTGTGCCAGCCGTTGCAAAGAAACCTGATGGATACTCTACTGTTTCAGTAGCAAGGTCATAAACAAACAAAGTCTCACGCGATACGCCATTTGATTCACGAGTTACCGTACCAACGATATAATCATCGTTAATCAATAATGCATTACTTAACTGGTTTTCATCGCGCGTTAAAATTTCGCTAGTCACACCGTTGTTGTACATGGTTGCAACCAGTTGTGCTTCTGTTTGGCCAAAAGAACTACCTGGGCGTGTTACAATAACCCCCTCTCCTGTCATTGAATCACCAACCGCAATACCTGCATCATTGATATCAAAAGCACGTGCAATGTAGTTGAACGTATCATCTTCTTCTGGCGTGAAGATCAGATCGTAAGTCTCGAAAGAAATCACGCTACCATTGGCATCTAGCTGCCAAACATGCGGACGCGTGCGTGCCGAACTCCTCAATACATTTGGTAACCCTGTGCCAATCTCCCGGAGATTACGTAAACATAGCTCTTCGGGAATATCGCCTCGTGCTTCAGGATCTGCACAGGTATCAATTAACTCAGCACTACTTTCGAATAACTCAGTTGCACCGAAGCCTGCGACCTGCATATTCGAGTTAATCGCGTATGCTTCGCTGTAACCGCCCAAGCGAGTCTCTGCCGAAATTAGCCCTGTCGTTGTGTCATTTAACTGTACAAAACCGCGAGTGATATGGTCGCTGATGACATACGTTAGCTCGTTACCGTCTTCATCAACATAATCGAGACTATAGAATGGGGCATCACTACTGCCCACAACAGTTGAGTTGCCTAAAATACTGCGGGCTCGGACATTAACGCTTTGGGTGTAGTCATCAAAGGTGTCAGTAACAATATCTAGGCCTGGGATAAGCTCGAACTCACTGCCAGTCACAAAATAGCTACGAAATTCTGCTAAACGTTGCAGAGCGACACTGTTACTTGCACGACCGGCAATCAACAAGTTTACAATAGACGTATAATCAGCTTCGTTAAAATTACCGGCTCGAGCCGCGTCTATATCAGTCATCAAATCAATAATAGCTTCGCTATCGAAATCGATAAGACTCAAGTCAATAGGCGGATTAAAGTCGTTTTGAGTAGTCGCAACAACTGTGCCGTCATCAGCGATAGCTTGAGCAAAGTGGTTGACGGAAACGTTATCGAGAGGCAATGACTCTATGCGATATTGGGCTGCATTAATGCTACTTGCTGAAAATGCAATGGTCGCTGCCACTGCAAGCCTGGAAAACTTCATTCACTATCCTGTTTAATTATTTATTCTTGCGCACTTTCTAATTCGTCCCAACGCTCATAAGCGTGTTCTAACTTTGCCTCGACAATTGCTAATTGGTCGAGTACAGACTTGGTTTCGTCTGCTGGCCGGTTAAAGAAATTAGGGTCGTTAATTGTCTCTTGTAACTCAGCTTGTTTGGATTCTAACGTTGCGATTAATTCCGGTAAGCCGTCTAATTCACGCTGATCCTTATATGATAACTTTTTGTTTCGCTTCGGAGAAGCCTCAGTTTGTTTAACTCCATCGATATGACCGGCATTCGTTAGGTTAGTTTCAATCTTTTTCGCTTTGGTTTGCCCGTTTGACTCTGCAGTCTGGCGTTGACTGTACCATGCCTTCACATCACTGTAGCCGCCAATAAACTCTTTTATACTGCCATGCCCTTCAAAGAACAGGCTTGAACTAACAACGTTATCGACAAATTCTCTATCGTGGCTAACCAGCAGTAAGGTCCCTTCGTAATCTACTAACAACGATTCTAATAACTCTAAAGTTTCAACATCCAAATCATTCGTCGGTTCATCGAGAATGAGTAAGTTATTGGGTTTAAGCATCAAACGCGCAAGTGTCAGACGGTTTTTTTCACCACCAGACAGTGCGCGGACAGGTACGTTTGCGCGCTCAGGGGAAAACAAATAGTCCTGTAGATAGCTCATTACATGACGCGGTTGACCATTTACCACGAGGTCGCGTTTGCCATCACCTACCGTATCGATAACGGTTTTATCGAGATCTAATTCGCTGCGGTGTTGGTCAAAGTAGGCGATTTCGAGATTAACACCACGCAATACATTGCCGCTTTGCGGCTCTAGCTCACCTAACAACAGCTTAATTAAGGTACTCTTGCCGCAACCGTTAGGACCGATGATGGCAACTTTATCGCCGCGCAAGATACTCAACTCCAGGTCGGCAACAATAGGCTTGCCCGCAATCGAATACGATAAACCCTGGGTTTCAAAAATACGTTTACCAGAACGTTGCGCTTGGTTTTGCGTTACTTTTGCAGTACCCATCACATTGCGCCGCGCTTTGCGTTCTTCACGCAGCGCCTTAAGTGCCCTGACTCGACCTTCGTTACGCGTACGTCGTGCCTTGATACCCTGGCGGATCCACACTTCTTCCTTAGCTAATTTTTTATCGAATTCGGCATTATGATTAGCTTCAACTTCTAAGTTTTCAGCCTTTTTGGCCAAATAAGTCGCGTAGTCACCGGGATAACTAGTTAATTGGCCACGGTCCAAATCTACGATCCGCGTTGCTAGATTGCGAATAAAGGCTCGATCGTGGCTGATAAATACAATTGAACCGGTAAATGCTTTCAAGTGCGTCTCTAACCACTGAATCATTTCAATGTCTAAGTGGTTAGTTGGCTCATCCAGTAGTAAAACGTCGGGATTGCCCACTAGGGCTCTGGCAAGTGCCGCTTTGCGTCGCCAGCCACCGCTTAACTCAGCTAACGATTGATTCGGATCTAATGACAGCATAGTCAGCACATTGTCTATCTGTTGCTCGAGTTGCCAAGCGTTGTGAGCCTCTAATTCTTCTTGCAGCTTTTGTAAACGATTGAGCTGTTTTTGATCCGGATCATCGGCTACTACTTGTAACTGCTTAAAGTAAGCTTTAAGGATTTCACCGGCCTCACTCAACCCTTCGGCAACATAATCAAACATGGTGATTTGCACGCTTTCCGGTGGATCTTGCGGTAGCCGAGCAATCTTAGTTTGATTGGGGACCACCCTAACACCATCGTCATAGCTAATTTCATCTGCTAAAACACGCATCAAAGTTGATTTGCCACTCCCGTTACGGCCAACAATACACACCCGCTCATTGGTTTGCAGGTTAAACTCAACGGCGTCGAGCAAAGGAGGTGTGCCATATAATACCGACACCTTTTTTAACTGAATCAAACTCATTGTAAAAACTGTTCTATATCTTGCGTGGTAAACGGCCAACTCAATTCACTGCCGTTGTCAGCACGTTTCAGCACTGGGATGCGGAAAGCGTACAAATGATAATCGTCGGGATTTTTGCGGATATTGCGTGTCTCAACACTAATTTCAGTATCTTTAACTGGTTCTAGTTCTAATAACGCGAGGTCGCATAAATGGCACTGAGGCCCGGTATACAAAATTAATTTCACTTGCTCAATCGCCAACATTGGTGAATTTTCGGATTGCGTTTAAAGTCTTCCGGTAGGGTCTTCGCTGAAATATTTTCTACTGTTAGCCCCAATGCTTCAACAGCAGTATTATCGAGCTTAAAACTGCGCAAATTATTGGAAAAATAAATTACCCCTTTCTCACTCAAATTACGAACAGCATGGGATAGCAGTTCAACGTGGTCGCGTTGCACATCCCATGTGCCTTCCATGCGTTTTGAATTCGAAAATGATGGTGGATCGATAAACATCAAATCAAATTGTTTGCTGTTTTCAGTTAACCACTTCACACAGTCAGCCTGAATAAAATTATAAGCACCGTTTAGACCATTAAGCTTAAAGTTATCTTTCGCCCAATCGAGGTAAGTTTTTGATAGATCGACGGTTGTGATTGAGCGTGCACCACGCATAGCACTGTGCACTGATACACTGCCAGTGTAAGCAAATAAGTTTAACACGTGCTTTTGTTGCGCTTGTTGAGCAAACATTTCACGTGTAATACGGTGATCGAGAAACAAACCACAATCGAGATAATCCGTGGGGTTTATGTAAAACTTCGCACCATTTTCATGTACCACAACTCGCGCTGATTGTTCGCTGACTTTTTGGTACTGGGCACTGCCCTTTTGTTGGCTGCGTACCTTGACTGAAATCTTTTGTGGATCGAATCCGGTAATGCTAGGCAACTGGATGATTATATCGTTAAGTCGGCGCCGTGCTTTTTCCGGCGGTATATTTTTCGGCGCCGCATATTCTTGCACGACTAACCAATCGCCATAGACATCAATCGCAACATTATAGTCTGGTAAGTCAGCATCATAGATCCGATAAGCATCAGTATTAGCTTTCTTCAAAAAGCGCTGCAATTGTTTGATGTTTTTCTTTAAGCGGTTAGCAAATTCACTATTGTTAGCCCCTTCTCTAACTTCTAAGTTAGCCCTGTCCATTACATAGTTGGCTAACTTACACTCAAGGTTACCATTCATCAGAGCGTATTCATTTTTGGCGCGAAGTTTTAATTGGCGCAACAAATCGCGTTGTGACGACAACAGACTGATCCGCCAGTCCGCATAGTTCTGTTTGAGCGCAATGCCCCATTGATTGAAGAAGGGTACCAAGGTGGCGATATCGCTTAAACGTTCACCATACGGCGGGTTTGAAACTAAGTAGCCGGCATCCAAATTTTCTGGCGTTAAACTCAAGGCATCTTTACGTTGGAAGCTAACAGCATTAAACACGTGGGCTGCGTCAGCATTCTTTTTGGCGATAGCGACCATAGTCGACTGATTATCATTACAAATGATCGGTCCTTTTGGTTCGCAAATAGATTCTTGCGCATGAGTTAAAATCGAATCCCATACGCGCTGATTATGTTGTTGCCATTGGTTAAAGCCCCAACGTTTACGCGTAAGTCCTGGTGCGCGATTAGTGCTGATTAAGGCTGCTTCTATGGCTATTGTACCAGAGCCACACATAGGATCGAGCAAAGGTTTGGTTTGATCATTAAACCAACCAGAGCGGTACAAAATGGCGCTAGCGACATGTTCTTTGAGCGGTGCTTCACCCGTTTCGCTGCGATAACCTCGTTGATGCAAACTACCGCCTGATAAATCTATTCCCAAGGTAACGGTATCGCGCCATAAACGCGCTTGTACGATCACATCTGGGTTGAGTTTATCAACATCGGGGCGTGCATCTCCAACACCGATAAAGTGATCAACGATACCGTCTTTAACGCGTTGTGCAGCAAACTGGCTGTTTTTAAGCGCACGATTAGTGCCACTAAAGTTAATCATAAACGATTGTTTGGCACTGAAATGCTGCTGCCACTCGATGCTACAAACTGTGTCGTATAACTGCTGTGCATTGTCTGCAGGGCCTTGAGTTAACACCCAAATCACACGGTTCGCTAAACGCGACCATAAACATAGTCGATAAGCATCAGCGAGCTCAGCTTCAACAATAACCTGGCCAGGCTTTAACCTTGGGTTAAGCGCAGGACAAATACGCGTTACTTCATCTCTTAACAACTCATCGAGACCACGACTTGTAGTCAGTATGAGCATTTGCGGCCCAGTGGCCGTTGCAATATTCAAATTAGAGGCCATTCACGATTGATTGAACCAACTTTGGACCTTGGTAAATCAAGGCTGAATAAACTTGTACAAGACTCGCGCCAGCTGCTAAACGAGCTCTCGCAGCTTCTGGCGAATCAATGCCACCAACGCCAACGATAGGCATGCGTTGCTCTAACACATCAGCTAATACTCGCGTTACATGTAAACTCTTATCGGTTAATACCGAACCTGATAACCCGCCAGCTTCACCAGCATGCTCTAACCCTTCAACTGTGCTGCGATCTAAGGTTGTATTTGTTGCTATAACGCCATCAATTTCTGCAGTGAGTAAAGAACCGGCAATAGAACGAATTTCTTCGTCACTGAGATCGGGAGCTATTTTAACTAACAGCGGTTTATAGGCGCCGAATTGTTCACTCAATTCTCGTTGACGTTGTTTTAGTCCTGCGAGTAACGCATCTAATGCTTCTCCGTATTGCAAATTTCGCAGACCAGGCGTGTTCGGCGAAGAAATGTTTACGGTGATGTAGTCAGCAATGTCATAAACCTTATCTAAACAGATAAGGTAATCATCGAGTGCTTTTTCTTCCGACGTTACTTTATTCTTACCAATATTGATACCGACGATACCATCGAACTTGGCGCGTTTTACGCGCTCAACAAGGTAATCTACGCCTTTATTATTAAAGCCCATTCGATTAATAATGGCTTTTTTCTCTGGGATCCTAAATAAACGCGGCTTTTCATTACCACTTTGAGCCAGTGGTGTAGCGGTTCCCACTTCAACAAAACCAAACCCCATCGCACCGAATGCGTCAACACATTCACCGTTTTTGTCCAAACCCGCAGCTAATCCAACTGGATTGCGGAACTTAAGTCCAAACACTTCAACCGGCTTATCGATTACTTTTTGCGAATAGGTGCAACGCAACAAGTTTGATTGAGAGTACTTTAACCAGTTAATAGTTAAGTCATGAGCCTTTTCTGGCTCGCAGTTTAATAAGGCGTTTTGCACCAATCCGTACATAAAAATTCTTTTCCAGATAGAAAAAAGCCCCGCATTGCGGGGCTATGACTTCGCAATTTAGGGTATTTTAATGGTTTGCCTTCACGCTTAACAGCTTCAATTCACGTAAAGCGACAGAAAACTTCGCAAAATCGTGTGTAGTACTTGTTTTGAACTCAGACATCATGTGATACCAACGCTGAAGCAATACCTCATTGGCATTCATCCAATTGTTTAAGATCACATCAGCGTCTTTTTCTTTTGGCGCATTCATCAGCAAATTGTTAGCAATAGAGCGTTGTTGCCAATCCAACTCTTCGCGGTATGAGGCGCGTGCTAGGGCTTGCCAGTGATTGCTGACCGACTGTTGATTGATTTGAGTTAAGAACCAATGCAACTCTAGCTTAGAGCCTAATTGATAGTACAACTTAGCTGCTATCGCGTTGCCGCGCTTGTCAGTTTGCGCTATTTGGGCCAAGTCTAAGCAACAGAACATGTTACTGAAGCTCGCCACCGAACGCGCAATGTCTACTGGTACCCCTTGATCAACCAATGCTTTTGTCTCGCGTTTAACTTCTGCGAACTCTTCCTCAACTAGGTAGTCACCTAAGTTGTCGCGTAAGTCGCGATACACTTCACAATATTGTTGAATCGCTTCGTCAATCGCTAATGATCCGTCGCCATGGCGCAAATACCAGCGTGACGCTCGGCGAATAGTGCGACGCGCTTGATCCAACATACCAAGCTGTACGTCTGCAGATATGTTGTTGTCGAGTTTTTCAATCGCTTCCCATAACTCGCCAATCCCAAAGATCGCTTTAACCACGCTATACGCAATAGCCACTTCGGCAACTGTTGCTCCAGTCTCCTCTTGCACCCGGAACATGTAGTTAAGACCCATGTCGTTAACGATTTCGTTGGTTAACTTAGTCGCAATAATTTCCCTTCGCAGCGGGTGTTGCTGCATCTGTTTAGCAAACTTCTTGCGCAAAATTTCTGGAAAAGCGTTGATCAACAGTTGATCATAGTATGGATTATCGGTGATCTCAGGGGTATTGAGTTGGTCTTTTAGTACCATCTTGCCATAGGCAATTAGAACCGACAGCTCAGGACGCGTAAAGCCAGCATTAGAGGCTAAACGATCCGATACTTCTTCATCGTTAGGAATGAATTCCAATTCGCGATTTAACTGGCCCTCACGTTCCAAACCGTGAATAAAGCGCAACTGCTCTTTGATCAAACTCGCACCAGAGCGTTCGGTAATCGATACAGAGAGTGTTTGACGATAACAGTCTTGCAATACAATTGTAGAGACATCGTCTGTCATGTCATACAGCAACTTGTTACGCTGTTTGACTGTAAGCTCGCCGTCGTTAACCAATGCATTCAATAGGATCTTAATATTGACCTCGTTATCCGAGCAATCAACACCACCTACGTTATCGATAAAGTCAGTATTGACACGACCACCATTAGCTGCGAATTCAATACGACCTAGCTGAGTTAATCCGAGGTTACCGCCCTCACCCACGATTTTCGCACGCACGTCTTTACCGTTGACACGAAGGGAATCGTTAGCACGATCGCCCACTTCGTTATGGCTTTCGTTGCTACCTTTAACATAGGTCCCGATGCCTCCATTCCACATTAAGTCCACTTCGATTCTTAGAATGTTGTGGATCAATTCTGTAGGTGTCATCGCATTTTGACGGGTATTCAACCATTTCTTCATTTCTGGCGAGAGCTTAATTGACTTCGCTGAACGTTCAAAAATACCGCCGCCTTTGGAAATGAGGTCCTTGTTGTAATCTGCCCAAGACAAGCTTGGGTTTTCGAATAAGCGCAAACGCTCTTTATACGTCGTTGCCGCATCGGGGTTTGGATCGAAAAATATGTGTAAATGGTTAAACGCAGCGATTAAGCGCGTATGTTCAGACAGCAACATACCATTACCGAATACGTCACCGGCCATATCACCGACACCCATACAGGTGAAATCAGTGGTTTGGCAATCAATGCCGATTTCGCGGAAGTGACGTTTGACGGATTCCCAAGCACCACGAGCTGTAATGCCCATTTTCTTATGGTCGTAACCAATACTACCACCTGACGCAAAGGCGTCGCCTAACCAGAAGTTGTAGTCATCCGAAATACCATTCGCAATATCCGAGAAGGTCGCGGTTCCTTTATCCGCAGCGACCACTAGATACGGATCATCCTCATCTAAACGAACGACGTTTTCTGGGTGTACGATCTTGCCGTCGACAATGTTATCGGTAATGTCTAAGAGGCTGCGAATAAAGGTGCGATAACACGCTTGACCCGCTTCAAAGAATTCCTGGCGAGATAAGTCAGAAGACAAGTTTTTGCATACAAAACCGCCTTTTGCCCCTACTGGTACGATAACCGTATTTTTAACTTGTTGTGCTTTTACCAAGCCCAGAATTTCAGTCCGAAAATCCTCTTGGCGATCAGACCAACGCAACCCACCACGGGCTACTTTACCGCCGCGTAAATGAACACCTTCAACTTGCGGAGAATACACAAAGATCTCGAACTTCGGCATTGGCAGAGGCATGTCTGGAATATTTTCCGGCAGCATCTTAAAGGACAAATAAGATTTCGGATTACCCTCGCCATCCAACTGATAAAAGTTGGTACGCAGTGTTGCTTTAATGAGATCCAAATAACTACGGATGATGCGGTCATCATCAAGGTTCGATACGTTGTCTAGGTGCGCCTCAATGTCGGCAAGAATTGCATCCGACTTTTTCGCACTGCGTTTAATCGCTGGATTAAATTGCTGTTCGAAGAAATTAACTAAACATTCTGCAATTTGCGGATATGAAGCCAGTGTGCCGGCAATATAGTCGTGACTGAACGATGTGCCTATTTGCTTCATGTATTTGGCGTAGGCACGCAAAATTGTCACATTACGCCCGGTCAAATTAGCACCGAGAATTAAGCGGTTGAAACCGTCGTCTTCTAGCTCTTGATCCCACACTTTAGAAAATGCATCTTGGAACAAGTTCTGGGCCGTTTCCATGTCAAAATCTTGCACCCGTTTGTGCAACATCTTGAAGTCCATTACCCAGTTAACATTGCCTTCTTGGCATGTCACTCTGAACGGGCTTTCATCAATCACGCGCAAGCCAAAGTTCTCAAGCATAGGTAGAACATCTGACAGATGGATCGGTTCGTCTTTGTGGAACAGCTTGAGCTTTACGATCTGACTATCAGATGGCTCTTCCTGAGGACGATAGAACAACATATCCAGAGTATTTTCTTCGGTTAATAACTCTAGCCTTTCAATATCAACTAACGCTGCGCTGGGTAAATTTGATTCAGTGTAACTGCGCGAAAACGCATTTGCATAGCGTTGTTGTAGAGCTTTACCAACCGCTTCACCGTGTGCAGAAACGATCGCAGAAGCAAGGCGATCCCCCCACGTTTTTGTTAGCTCAATGATATTGTTTTCTATTTCCTTCACGTCGTATTCCACATTGTTGTCTTGGACTTGAGCAATGTAATGTGTTCGAGCGTAAACAGACTCCGAGAAGTAAGTTGTAAACTCCACATCTTTTTCACTACCAAATGCTTGCTTGAGTAATGCTTGGGTTTCTTTGCGTAATGCCGTGTTGTACTTTTCACGAGGTACAAAAACCATACATGAAATAAACCGCCCAAATATTTCCTTACGCATAAATAAGCGCGTAATGCCCCGCTCTTGCATCTTGAAAATACCCAGCACAATTTGGGTTAATTCTGCGTCAGTACTTTGGAGAATTTCATCCCGGGGGTAAGTTTCGATGATATTTACAAAAGCTTTATAAGCATGCGTACCAGGCTGGAACCCAGAAAGACTACACACTCGCTCGATCTTCTCCATCAATACCGGAATTTGCGTTGCACTGCTGTTGTAGAACGACGCTGAATACAACCCAATAAAGCGATGCTCACCGACTACTTCGCCTTGTTTATTAAACTCTTTAATCCCTACATAGTCCATATGAGCTGGACGGTGCACACGTGAACGCGTATTGGTTTTAGTCAAAATCAGAGGGGTGTCACTCAAAGCCGCTTTTTGCGCACTTGCTGCCATACGTGAAATCAAACGATCGCGGTCGGTTTTGGAATTCTTCATCAAACCCAGACAACTTTCGTTATCTGGTGTCCAACGATAATCACCTTTAATGGCACTCACGTCGTAATGACGATATCCCATTAACGTAAAATTATGGTCCGCCAACCACTTTAAATACGTCAAGGACTGTTGCTTAGCCTCAGGAGTTTTGATATTAGTTTTATCGCTTTTAATCAGCTCAATTACACTGTCGAGCTTCTCTCGCATCGCATGCCAATCATTAACCGCTAGCGACACTTCGTTTACTACTGAATACAATTCATCAGTCAGTTGCTTAGCTGCTTCATTTGAGTTCTGACGGTCAATCTCAATCAAAAACACCGTTTGCTTACTCAAGCTCGCCGCTTGCCGCTTAGTTGGGTTATCAACAAACTCTACGACATTGCCATCGGCATCACGGTTCAATGTCATTGGGCTATGCAGTAACAAATGAGCTGTAATGTCGAGGCGATTAAGTGTCATACGAACAGAATCGACGAGAAATGGCATGTCATCGACGATGATTTCAACTATTGTATGACTACTATGCCAACCGTGTTTGGCTATTTCTGGATTGAAAACGCGAATCTCTGGAACACCGGTTTCGTATTCTTCAAACTCATGCCAAAGGCTCAAAGCTGCGCCGTATAAATCACTATCGTTACGGTCAGCAAGATCGTCTGACGCCATATTCACATACAAGCGTTGAGCAAACTGCTTAACTAGCGCAGAAAAGGCACCTTCTACATTTTTATCGATAAGTTTATAGACGTTTTCTAAGAGTACAGAGTGAGGTTTTGTGGAGAATGTCATTCAACAACCTTTATTATTGTCTTCGCTAATGCGAGATATTGTTTAAATACAACATATTAGGTTGGTATTCTCGCCAAAACTCGCACGCTTTTAAAGCGATAATTTAACGACCTCTTTACACTTTAGATACTTATTCAAATTACGCAATAAAAAAGGGCAATATATGCCCTTTTATCACGTAAATATGCGGAAAATAACTGGTCTATCCATTATGCCCGTCATTGGTGTCACAGGCTTCACTGCGATTGAACCACAACAAACGCGCAATCGCCGGAAGCACAACTATTGCGCCTAGCATATTCACCACAAACATGAAGGTCAGTAAGATACCCATGTCCATTTGGAACTTAAGCGCAGAGAACACCCAAGTACTTACACCTATTGCCAAGGTAATACCGGTGAACAGTACAGCACTGCCGCGCTCTTTAAGTGCATCCAAATAAGCAGATTCAACTGAAGCACCCTGTTTTAAACGACCACTCATTGTAGACAGTATATAGATTCCGTAATCCACGCCAATACCAACACCCAATGCAATTACTGGTAAGGTCGATACCGTTAGACCGATTTCTAAAATCGTCATCAACGCTTGTGCCAACACCGATACCACGTATAGCGGGATTACGACCGATAATGTCGAACGCAATGACCTGAAGCTAAGTAAACACAACAGGATTACTGCACCAAACACATAAATCATCATTGGGTCTTGTGCCGCAGAAACGGCTTCGTTGGTCGCCGCCATCACACCCACGGGGCCAGATGCTAACATGAAGGTCAAGTTGTCACTTTCAAACTCAATACGATATTGTTTAACAGCATTCACTACCCGTTCAATGGTTTCGGCTTTGTGATCAGCCATAAACAAAATCACTGGCATTACCGAACAGTCGCCGTTAAGTAGACCTGAGGATGTAGGCACCCGCGAAATAGCTTGTACAAGAGTTTGCGTATTACGCGGCAGTGTCTGCCACTTAATATTGCCTTCGTTGTAACCAGCATTTACCACTTTAGCTACAGATGCTAATGAAGCCGTAGATTGCACACCTTCAACATTCGCCATACGCCACTGGAAGTCATCTATCGCACTCATTACTTCATAAGATGTGCAAGACTCAGGGGTTGATTCAACGATAACTGAAATGTAATCGACCGTTATTTCATAGCGGTCTGTTATCAGGAACGTATCTTGATTGTAACGACTGTACTCATGCAGTGCTGGTGCACCCGCATGCAAATCACCAATCTTCATTTTCTGCGACTGCATCCACCCTAGCGCGAATAACAATGCCGTGATCAGAACAATACTGACTGCAGTAGTTTTCTTTGAGCAGGAAGCAACTGCGTTCCAAAACGCATTTGATTTATTTTCTTTACCGGCAAACTTCTGCTTGTATTTATCATCAAGTTTTACGTAAGACATCAATACAGGAAGCAATACCAGGTTAGTAAAGATAATTACCGCAACCCCCATACTCGCGGTAATCGCAAGTTCGCGGATAATACCAATATCGATAACCAATAAAGTCATAAAACCGACGGTATCGGATAACAGTGCAATACCACCTGGAATTAATAGTACGCGGAAGGCATCTTTTGCGGCGTCGAGAACAGATATCCCGGCAACTACATGCTTACCAACGGCATTAATCATTTGTACGCCATGGGAAACACCGATGGCGAATACCAAGAATGGCACCAATATTGACATTGGATCTAGACCGAAGCCGAGTACTGTTAACAAGCCTAACTGCCATACCACAGCGATTAACGAACACAGTAACGGTAAGAATGTCAACATGGCAGACTTACAGAAGAAGTACACCATAAATGCGGTTATGACGATGGCGATGGCGAAGAACAACAGCACATCTTTAGCACCGTTGGCTACATCACCTATCATCTTAGCAAAGCCAATTACATGTACGCTGATTGCGTCATTTTCATACTGACCACGCAATTGCTCTTCGAGCTGGCCGGCAAGTACCAGAGTATCGAGTGCTTCACCAGTCTCAGGGTCTATGTCTAGAAGCTGCGCAGTGACCATAGCACAAGAATAATCATCAGAGACTTGACGACCAACAATCTTGGCTTTTTCAATATTGGCTGCAACTGTATCTAAAGCGCTCTGGCTAGAAGAATTAAAATCAGCCGGAATAACCGGACCGCCAGCGAAACCGCCTTCGACAATTTCAGTAAACCGCGTTGACGGCGCAAACAGCGACACCACTAACGACCGGTTAACACCGTTGATGAAAAACAGTTGGTCGTGTACATTTTTTAGCGTATCGAAAAAGTTGGTATTAAAAATATTACCGCTTCGATCACAGACCGACACAAGAATATTGTTTGCACCACCAAAGTCCTCTCTATGCTTGATGTACGTTTGCATATAAGGATGATTCAACGGGATATTCTTCTCAAAACCGGCATCGAGTTTGAGTTGTGATGCACTATATAACAAGCCGAGTGTCATTAGCGCGAAAATACCAATTACAATGCCGCGGTTATTGAATATTAATTTCTCGAGGAAGTTACTTATTTTTGACATGGTTCTTCCTACTTCGAAGTTAATGAAAGCAAGCCATCAGACGTAACCGCTGTGTAGCTATCATTGTTTTTAAACACTGTTGCAATCGCACTCTTACTCTCTAGTTGTGTTATTGCCATACCATTGTTTTCGCAGCCATTTGACGCACCATCAAACAATTCATCAACATCGATGTTGATTATTGCACCGTTATTACCAACGACCAACAATCCACCGCCATCGGTTAGTTGGACGGAGTTAAGCGTTGAGGTCGTGCAACTATTTACGCGTTGCCACTCGCCGCTGTTTGATTGTATGAATACAGCGCCCCGCAAACCAACAGCAACATTGCGATTGTCGTCTACAGGTTGAAAATCAAAAAATGAACCAAAGTAATCTAATTCATCGCGTTGCCATGATTCACCGTAATTGTCACTAACGGCTAAGAGACCAGTTTCGCCCGCAACAAACACCTTGCCGTTGGCATAAACGATACGATTGATATGCGGCAAAATTGAGTTTAACTCTTCTAAATAAAACTCTTCGTCTTCTTCACGAATTTCCTCTAGATATTCAATATCTAGGGGATTTAGCAGCGTAACGTGCTGTTCCGAAGTCCAAGTTTCACCTGCGTCTCTAGTACGATAAAACAACCCGTAAGCACCAACAGCCACACCGTGCATTTCGTCAAAGAACAATATATCTAAAAAAGGACGCTCTAAATCTGGTTCGTGCATTTGCACATCCCATGTCGCGCCTTTGTCAGATGAATGCATTATCGTCGCGTCGTGGCCAGCTACCCATATATCATCGCCAAGCACATCAACTGCGGTAAGAGTTACTGAAAGGGGTAACGCAAGTTGTATAAATTCCAAGGAATCGAGTGCACTTGTGATCACGTGCCCACGTTCACCAACTACTACGTGAAATTGATCACTATCGGCATCCAACAATAATGAATCTTCTACTAAAGGCGCTTGGAAAGTTTCCGCGCTGACCGTGAAAGAGAAAGCGACTAAAATGCTAGCCAGTAACCTTTGTCGTTGTGTCATAATCACCCACTTATAAAAAAACGGTTGGCACTGCTCTCGCAACACCAACCGTCCCACTTGTTACGAATAATTAACGCTTACCTTCACGACGCAATGCTGAAGCTGTGAACTCGCGTTCTTCTGGACGAATTGTGAAGTCATACATTCGTTCTTCATTATCTAATCCAATTGCTAAATAACGTCGTGAGTTAAGGTCATGATATACATCAAGAGTAGACCAATGTGTCGGAACATCATAGTAATTTACGCCATATGCTAACCCGACGCGATAAAGTTCGCCACGATTATCATACATATCGACAACATGTACCTGCCAGCTGTCTTCGTCAATGTAGAAAACCCGCTTCTGGTATACATGACGGAACTCTTCTTTAAGCGTTGCCTCTACCACCCAAACACGGTGCTTCTGGAAACGAGTCAAGTCCGGGTTGACGTGACTTGGTGTAAGGATGTCAGCATATGAGACTTGGTCGCTGTGTAGCGCGTAGTTATTATACGCAATATACATCTCTTGCTTACCTTTGAGCTCCCAATTGTAACGGTTTGGTGAACCGTTAAACATATCGAAGTCATCGGTAGTTCGCAGACCGTCAGCCGCTGTTCCGGGCGTATCGTATGCAATATTTGGAGCCAAGCGTACACGTCGCTGACCAGTGTTATATGTCCAAGCTTTGCGCGGCTCTTTGATTTGATCAACAGTTTCGTGTACCAATAAAGCTGTACCTGCTAGACGCGCCGGTTGAGTAACCTTTTGCTTAAACATGAACAAAATATTGTCTTCGAGCAATTGCTCTGGCGTTGCTGACGAGCGCGCATAGTTAATCAATAGCTCTTCATCAAAACCAATAACTACGTAATCACCGTTTGCTTGAACTGCTGCCTGACCACCAAAACGGGCAACCGCTTCACCGCGATAACGCAAGATGTGGTTCCAGATTGCTTCTAGGCCATTTTGTGGAATTGGAAATGGAATACCAATTGCTGCACCTTTTATACCATTACCACCGTCAAGCAATTCTGCACGCGTTGCATTAGCTAGCGTAGCATCGTAGATAGCTTGTGGATTTGAAGCCGAACGGCGAGTTTGGTAAACAGGCATGCGATACGTATCTGGATAAGTCTCGAATAATTTCTTCTGACCTTCAGATAAAAACTCGGCATACTCCTGGTAATTAGCACCTGTTATTTCAAACATTGGCTTATCATCAGGGAACGGATCAACGTGGAAACCGCCTGGTTCGAAACCAGCAGGAATTGTTGTAATCCCGCCCGTCCACTCAGGAATTGAACCATCGGCATTACCCGCCTTCTCTGCACCTAGAGGTGTCAGTGAATCCCCTAACTTCGCAGCATCGTCAGCGCCTATTTTGGCAAGAGCAGTTTGACTCGACAACGCAATCGTAAGCGCTGCAGCGACTATTCCTAATTTTTTAATCATAATACTTCTCTCTAGATTGCGTACTTAATATTAAATGACACAAAGTCACGGTCTGATAATGCGTTTGCAGTACCTGAGCCACCCCAGAATGCATTGTACGCAGCAGAGAATGACCAACGACTTAAGTAATCAAAAGTAAAGGTGACATTCGCTGTTTTAACATCTTCAGTGAATAGAAATAACGGGTTCGGTGTTGTTCCATCTACATCATGCGAAAACGCTAAGCGTGTGCGCAGGTTGATACCAGAGAAAATATTGTTGTGATCAGCTACAGCTAACAAACGGTAACCCCAAGCACTCGACGTTGCGAACTCATTAGTTTCAGGACCATTTGATAAGCCGACATGTAAACCTTCACGGAAATTCAACGAGCCGTCAGCGTTAACGATTGGCTCAAGCGAAGGCGAACGCGCAGTTCCCGGCGTTTCTAAACGGATAACACTTTGATCAGGCATATCTTGGATGCTCACGACACCAATTTCGCCTAATAGAATGAAGTTATCAGCGCCAAACATAGGACCGAATACGTGAGAAGCAGTCATCTGCGCTTGTACTGTATCTGAATACAATACGCCGTCAACAATTCCACCTGGAGCCACAGTACGACCAGTATTTGCATACTGAGAAATACCTGCCAAGTCTGGACGTAAACCTGCGGCAGCTAGTTGCTCAGGCATTGCTGCATATAGCAACTCTACATCATCCATTTGTAATGGCTCGTCTTGACGGAATGCTATTTCACCCGCAAGAGCTGTTGTCCCGACGTTAGTGTTGAAACTAAAACCGTAAAGCTTGATATCTTCTGGGTAAACAAATACCGCCTCAGCGAACGTATTGAGGTCAGTAATATTGTGTCGCGTAATCTCTTGTGACGCTAGGACACCAAGGTCACGCGCGACACCAGCGGCAGTGAAGTCAGACGCGATACCATTAATTAATGGGCGCTGACTGTGATAGTTAATGTGGTAAAAACCAAATTCAGTATTGTTTAACTCTTCAGAGAAATAACCAAATTTAATACCGTATTGGCCTTGATCGTCAGCATCTTGGTGAGCGGCATCACTGTAGCCACGTACGCCCAATTTGGTGCTGTATGCAAGCAACGCATTACCAATTGCGCTAGCATCTGCACCAGCGCGCAATGCATCGCCAAGGTTATTCATTTCAGCCAACAAATGATTTAAATCAATGTCTGGATTACCTGTAAAACCTAGCTGAACGTTGTTGACTTGACCGCCTTCACCGGCGAAGTCGTTTGTTGAGAAGTAACTACCTGCAACAGGCAATAAACTCTTTTCCCACTCGTACTGATAATACGCCGAAATACTTAAGTTGTCTGTTACACCAAGCGAAGCGAATAACATACCTACAGGGATAAATACTTCTTTAAGCTCAGCACCAGGTGCGCGAGCACGAGTAACGTCAACTGGGTTCGTAGTATTAATACCGTGCTGGATAAATGTGCTCTCACCCCAACTTACAACTTGGTCACCCAAGCGAATTGATAAAGGCATATCGCCAACCCACACGTCAGCATAAGCGAACGCATCGAGTAAACGGATGTCTTGGCACAACTCATTACGTGCTTCAGGGTCATCACACAAATCAGTCTCTACACCAGTGATCTTGTTCGACCAAGGGCGACTGCCATTTAATAACTCAAAATCGTGGAAATAGAAGCCACGTGCAAAGAAACCATAATCACCAGAGCGTATATCTAATTCGTGCAAGCCAATGACTTGCGTAGAAAACGCATCGCCTTGATCGAAATTAAGGTTACCCAAATCACCGTTGGCACTGTAAGAACCCTGCCCGCCAGCGATCGCCCATACATCTGTTGATGGATAGATGAGGTTGGTAGCAGCGTTGTAACCAGTCCAATCAAATTGTGGCAAGTTACTATTACCAATCAACCCTAAGTCACGCTTCTCAGTACGGATACTGGTCGCCAACGTAAAGGTAGAGTCGAGGTTAATTTCAACATCACCAAATTCCCAATTTTTCGCATTCACATTACATGAGCCCGCTATTAATGCAGCAATACCCATTGCAAGAGGTGTTCTTTTGAATGCACTAGGCCTATTTATCATCGTTTTTATTCTCCTGAGCCTTTAACGGTTAGTTAATGGCATTACGACCATATGTATACTGATTAACAAAATGATTACATCATTTGTACGCAATCGCAAGGACAAATCGTACCAGTTGCGCTGTATTTACATAACAGGAAATTATTCCGGCTATTTTGTAAACAATGTAAACACTAAAAATTTAGCTGATTTGAGTCAAACTGATGATCTTATTTTCACTCGATGTGACTAGTCTAAAAGTACCACTGATGCCATTCGGGCCGACAAATGGGCGTAGGTTTTTCGTTGGCAATTGCACCCGAACCCCAGTGATAGTAGTAACTACCACTGTATTGTTTTCACGCATATAGAGTTGCTCACACTGCGCGTAACTGGCATTTATCGACAGTGTGTATTCGATAGTTTTGCTCGCCATACGCTATTGCGCCAAACTTTTACTCACTTTTTCAAACAGATCACTGCTTATTTGCGGATTGTCTAATATACGGGTTAGCTGAAATTTAATTTGGTCTTGGCGGTTGCTATCAAATTTACGCCAACTTAACAACGGCGTGACAATTCGCGCAGCAACCTGTGGGTTTACCGGGTCAATCGTCAAAAGATGGTCGGTAAAGAATCGATAACCAGAACCATCGGCTTGGTGTAAACCTGCAGTGTTATAAAATGCAAAGCTACCTAATATTGCGCGGATCCGGTTGGGATTTTTTAATGTGTACTGCTTGTGCTGCATAAGTAACTGCAAGCGCGCCAAAATATCTTCACGCTCAGCAGTAGAGTGTAAAGCAAACCACTTATCCAAAACCAGAGGATCGTCCTTCCAACGCTCTTCAAAGCGCTGCATGAGATCTTCAAAGGTTGATGCATTACCCAACTGTGCAGTCTGCAGAGCCGTCAATGCGTCAGTCATGTTATCGGCCGCATTAAACAATTCGGTGACAAGCCCACTGACATCAGTACTGTAGCTGTGTAACTTGAGCAACGTATTGAGGGTCTTGCGCTGAATAATTTGTTCTGGTGTGTAAGCGTATGTGCCGCGTGGCAACAATTTAGTAATCAATTCGTGTAACGACGACTTACACTTTACTGCAATCGCATTACATACTGATTTATGACTGGAGAGCAGCGCATCTATTTCAACACTGTCCGCGCCTGCAATTAGCGCCTCAACTGTTGGCGGAAGTAAAACTTCGCTAAGTAACGCTGTATTTTCCTGCTCCGCAGCGACAAACTGTGCCATCAAATTAGCGGTGCTTTCAGCGACGTTGATATCACCTTGCGCATGTGCCCAAATTGCCTGAGTGAAAAGTCCCTGACTGGCTTCCCAACGATCAAAGTCATTAGTTGCATAGGTTAATATGCACCCCAATTGCGCAACGCTTGTTTGTTGTTCAACGATTATTGGTGCACTGAAACCGCTATTAACGCTCAATACACAATCTTTGCTAGCCGGAGGAAGCTTTATATCTTGCTGCGCATTTTCTAACGGCACTGACAGTTGTACATTATCGCCCTGCCCGTTTTGCGCAATGACTTCTATCTGCAACGGGATCAACAACGGCTGTTTACTTACTTGATCAGCGGTCGCTGGTGTTTGTTGGCTAATGCGCAACATACCACCGTTCCTATCTACGGTAATTCGAGGTGTGCCCGATTGTTCGTACCAACGTTTAAACAAGGTCAAATCGACGTCATTGGCATCTTGCATTGCATTGACGAAATCATCGCACGTGACAGCTTGGCCGTCATGCCGTTCAAAGTACAATGTCATACCGCGCTTAAAGCCCGCCGGTTGCAACAAAGTTCGTAACATGCGGATTACTTCTGCGCCTTTGTCATACACCGTAACCGTATAGAAGTTATTCATTTCAATGACTTCATCCGGACGGATCGGATGGCTCATAGGACCTGCATCTTCGGCAAACTGATGCTCACGAATCACTTTGACTTGCTTTATTCGTGTGGCTAACGGCGAGTTAAAGGTCTCACTAAAAATCTGGTCGCGGAAAACCGTTAAGCCCTCTTTTAATGACAACTGAAACCAATCGCGACAAGTTACGCGATTACCTGTCCAATTGTGGAAGTATTCATGCGCAATGACTGATTCAATATTAAAATAATCATCATCGGTAGCTGTCTCACTGTCGGCCAACACGAACTTGCTGTTGAATACATTGAGTCCTTTGTTCTCCATCGCGCCCATATTGAAGAAGTCGACGGCGACTATCATATAAATATCTAAGTCATACTCCAAACCAAATACTTCTTCATCCCAACGCATAGCGCGTTTTAATGAGTCTAAAGCATGTTGGCCACGATTGAGTTTGCCTTTATCTACGTATAACTCAAGCGCTACACTGCGTCCGCTCTGAGTAACAAACTCATCAGTGAGTAAATCAAAATCACCAGCAACTAACGCAAATAAATAACAGGGTTTGCGATGTGGATCTTGCCACTTCACCCAATGTGTTCCATCCGCATTCTGCCCACTTGCAAGTTTATTGCCGTTGGATAACAGTTGCGGGAACTCCACTTGCGGTGCTGTG
The DNA here is from genome assembly GCA_964230255.1 of Alteromonas sp. Classification (GTDB taxonomy): domain Bacteria; phylum Pseudomonadota; class Gammaproteobacteria; order Enterobacterales; family Alteromonadaceae; genus Alteromonas_E. The sequence continues at coordinate 22,479 of CAXRGW010000045.1, read as the reverse complement.
ATTGTTACATCGTACATCGACAGTACGTCGGGACGATCGAGAAAATATGTAATTTTACGGAAACCCTCGGCTTCACATTGGGTACAAAATGCACCATCAGACAAATACAAACCTTCTAAAGAAGTATTTTGCGCTGGCGCTATTTGAACGTCCGTTTGCAGCAAAAAAGCGCCCGGAACACCCACAATGATCAATTCAGTTTCTGTAACCTGATAATCGGTCCAAGTATTGCCATCAATGACAACCGAGTTTAGCGTAATTTGCTCACCGTTAAGGCACAAAGGTCGATTGTGCGAACCATTTCGCTTAACTTGTAGTACCGCAGTCACTTTTGTGGCTTCTGCGGCTAATACAATATTTAAATCGACGTGCTCAATTAAAAAATCTGGCGGCAAATAGTCTTCACGACGCTTAGCGGTTTTGATACTCATTAATATCCTGTTTCACTTTGTTTCTGGCATATGCGCTTCAAGATTTGGAGGCGTTACGCGCAAAATCTTAATACCTAGATAAGCATAGATAACGGCCAGTATAGGACTGATCACGTTAAAGAATGCATAAAAGATATAAGCAAATGGATGTACACCCAAGACACCAGACATATAGGCACCACAAGTATTCCAAGGAATGAGCGGTGATGTTAGTGTGCCCCCATCTTCGAGACTGCGCGACAAGTTGAGTTGATCCAGCCCGCGCGCTTCAAACTCTTCTTTGTACATACGCCCTGGCATAACGATTGCCATATATTGGTCAGCCGTAACAAGGTTGGTGCCGATACAAGTCAAAATGGTTCTTGATATCATATCGCCTGCTGACTTTGCACCGTGCAAAATGGCAGAAACAACGCGCTTTAACAAACCGACTTTTTCTAACACTGCACCAAATGACATGGCACAAATAATTAGCCAAATGGTATTAAGCATACTCGACATGCCACCGCGTGAAAGTAAGGAATTAAGGTTTTCGTCACTCGTTGTAAAACTCACACCATCGAATAGTGCTGTCCAAACGACCGTAATATTGCCTAAAAAACCAGTAAAATCTGTACCATTCATTGCTGTGACTACATCAGCTTGGAATAGTAGCGCCCATACTCCTCCTAACAAAGCGCCAATAGATACCGCAGGAAATGCTGGCATTTTGCGTACAGCTAACACAAGCAGCACAACTAAGGGCACAAGTAAATGGACACCCAAACTGAAACTTTCATTAAGCAAGCTTTGCATTTCAACTATCCGCACATTAGTCGCAGCTAAGTCTTGATTAATACCAAGCACTAAAAACAGTATTAAGGCGATAATAAAGCTTGGGATCGTGGTCCACAGCATGTAGCGAATATGCTCAAACAAATTGGTTCCGGCTATCGCTGGCGCTAGGTTTGTAGTTTCAGACAATGGCGAAATCTTATCGCCAAAATACGCGCCGGATATAACCGCACCAGCAGTAATTGCAGCTGACATGCCCATACCTTCAGACACTCCCATAAGGGCCACACCAACAGTTGCCGCAGTAGTCCAAGAACTACCAATACTCATGGCAACAACTGCACAAATCAAACAAGCGGCGGCGTAAAAAATGGCAGGGTTTAATAGTTCTAAACCGTAATAGATTAAGGTGGGAACGGTTCCGGCTAGCATCCATGTGCCAATTAATGACCCGACGGCAAGCAAAATAAGGCATGCGCCCAAAGACATTGAAATGCCCTTGACAATGCCTTTTTCTATGGCTTCCCAGGTATAGCCATTTTTCATGCCGATAATGGCCGTTATACCCGTCGCAAGCAGTAACGAAATTTGATTGGGGCCAAACGATGAATTATCACCAAAAATATAAACGGCTCCGCCCATCAGTACGATAAGAAGTATCAGTGGGATAAGACTATCGGAAAATGACGGCTCTTTCAGTTCTGGCGTATTGTTTGTTTTATTTGTCATGGATAAACCGTCCTATAGCACTGAGCGGATAAACATAAAGAAGATGACAACCGGGCAAATAAACTTCACATACACCGGCCAAATTTTCCAGAACATAGTACCTTCAATGTCTGGTGAGCCTTCTTTCAATTCATTCAACAACCCATTGCGATTCCATACCCAACCAGCAAATATGCATAGCACCATGCCCAATAACGGTTGACTGTATTCTGTTGTAGCGGTGATCACTAGACCAAATAGGTTACCGAAATTTAGGATGATGAGGGTACTTGCTGCAAAAATAATTGCTGCGATTAACCACACCGCCTTTTTACGGTTCACATTTTTGCTTTCAACCATGTAGGCAACGGGAACTTCTAGCATGGAAATCGATGATGTGAGCGACGCAATAATCATTAGCGCAAAAAACGCGAACGCAATCAATGGTCCGACAGTTTCTATCGTATCAAACAGCGCGGGCAACACAGTAAAAATAAGTTGGTCGCTACCAATCAATTTGCCTTCGGCATCGAGGATCTGCACACCATTTGTTGCCGCCACATACATTGCTGGAATAATTAGCATACCAGCTAATACCGCCACACCAATATCAACCAATGCGACCGACGCACCTAGCGAAGGCAAATGTTCTTTTTTACTGATGTAAGAGCCGTATACCAACATGGTACCGACACCCAACGACATGCTAAAGAACGCTTGCCCCATGGCGCTAATAAGCAAATCGGGGTTTAACACCTTAGAGAAATCAGGCACCAGATACGCTTTCCAGCCCTCTGCTGCGCCATCCTGCGTGCTCACATACACAATCAACAATAAAATAATGAAAATCAGAGTCGGCATTAAACGTACTGACCAACGCTCTATACCTTGGCGCACACCACCTGTAACGATGAAAGCGGTTAATCCAAAGAACAATGCACAAAGAATTAGATTACGCGACGTAGAGAATCCTACCAACCATTCACTTGCGGCTGTCGCACCAACAAAACTGGTCACTGATTCGGCAAAATAGGCAATCATCCAGCCACCAACAATGGCATAAAATGCCAAGATCAACGAAACCGTGATACAGCCCCACAGGCCAACGGCACGACCGACTTTATTACCAGAGATTTGACCTAATGCGTCAACCATATTGGAGCGTTTGGCGCGACCAATGACTAATTCAGCCATCAATACCGGATAGGCTAAAACAAACGCTAACAACAAGTAGACTAAAACAAAGGCTGCACCACCATTGTCAGCCACTTGATTGGGGAACCCCCATATATTACCCAGACCTACAGCTGAACCTGCTGCGGCCAAAATAAAGCCAAAGCGAGATGAAAATTCTCCGCGAGCACTCATGCATATTCCTCTTTATTGTATTTATTATGCAGTCGCCAGATGACGAAAAACGGGCTCTACAAAGAGCCCGTTGATTATTAACACTTGTGTTTAATTAGTTCGAATGGCGTATTTACCAGTATCAATCATATCAACCGTAATATTCGCCGCTTCTAGTAGGAATGGGTCATCGAACTCAATATCTTCAGGTAAATCATCAAAGCTAGCAACAGGCTCGATGCCCATACGGACCAATCGTTCGTTAACGCGAATAAGACGTTTTTCTTCTGATTCCGCCTTTTTCGCTAAACGCTCAGATTCAACTAACGAAACAAAAGTTTCATCTTTGTTGGCCCGATACTCTGCAATATCATCGTACATGTATTGGAACTCAGGATCTTGTAACACGCGTTTTTTGTGCTTCGCAGCTAACACATCCAAGGTTTGCTGAGTATCACTAAACGTCATGTAGTTTGCACGACTAATGCTGTCCCAAGGCAACGCATTTTCTTCCTGACTCTCTCCCCACTCGGCAGGATCCACTGCACTAGGGTAAGCGATATCCGGCACGACGCCTTTGTGCTGGGTGCTGCCGCCAGAAATCCGATAGAACTTAGCAATTGTATATTGCACGCTACCTAACGGATTATTGTATAAGTCATACACTCGACCCAAAGGCTTATGCTCTTGTACCGTTCCTTTACCGAAAGTTTGCTCACCAATGATTAAGGCGCGATTGTAGTCTTGCATTGCTGCTGCAAAAATCTCAGACGCCGACGCGCTGTAACGATCGACCAAAACAGTCAATGGACCGTCATAGTGAACTTTGCCATCGCGGTCCTGATCAACCTTTATCCGCCCTTCGCTGTAACGGATTTGAACCACTGGTCCCTTCTCAATAAACAAACCAGTAAGTGCGATAGCCTCTGGTAGTGAACCGCCACCGTTGCCACGCAGATCAATAATGATACCTTTCACGTCTTGCGCGACTAAAGCATCAAGCTCCCGCTCAACATGTTGATGTAACGCATTATAAAAAGATGGGATTTTAATTACGCCGATCTTCTCTCCGGCGTTGTTTCCTAACTCAGGGATGATAACTTCAGATTTCGCTTCGCGGTCTTCAAGTTTGATCTTGTCACGGACTAACTCAACAACAGTCATAGTTTTACTATCGCCACTGCCTTTCATAATTTGTAAGCGAACTGTACTACCCTTTGGTCCCTTAATTAGGTCTACAACCTCATCTAAGCGCCACCCTACAACATCAACAAACTGGTCTTCGTCTTGCGCTACGCCGACTATTTTGTCTTCAGGTTTGAGCTTATTCGAAGCGTCGGCTGGACCGCCAGGAACAATACTTTGAATAACGGTGTAATCATCTTCAATTTGTAAAACCGCACCGATACCTTCGAAGGACAAATTCATTTCCATCTGAAAACGCTCGGCATTTCGCGGTGACAAATAACTGGTATGCGCTTCAATACTGCGAGCGAAAGCATTCATTACCGTTTGGAAAACGTCTTCGCTAGAAGTTTGGGTTAAACGCTTAATGGCACGCTCATAACGCTTTGTCAGTAACTCAACAATCTCTTTTGAGGTTTTGTCGGCCATATGCAAATTAAGCGCATCATATTTAACCCGTTGACGCCACAGCTCGTTTAACTCAGCAGGTGTTACTGGCCATTCAGCGCCTTCGCGTTGATAGTGGAACTTGTCGCCAGCAACGGTGAAGTCGAACGGCTTCTCTAATAACGACAGAGCGAACTCGAAACGCTCAACACGACGCTCAAGGCCGGCGTTATACATTTGGTATGCAAGGTTCAAATCACCCAACTTAATAGCTTCATCAAACTCAGTTTGACGCGCCTTAAAAGCGTCAACATCGGATTTCAAAAGGATATTTTTATTTGCGTCTAGTGAGCGCAGGAAGCGGTCAAAGATTTTAAGAGACAGTGCGTCGTCAAGCACAACGTCAGAATAATGAGCGCGGGTAAATGTTCGAGAAACTCGCTTGGCAGCAGCTTCGTGTTGCGACTCTTGTTGTAGAACTGGTAAGGTTTCAACCGATTCAGTAGTAGGTGCTGCAATGGTGATGGTTGAAACTGCGATCGCAGCGCTAATCATCGACAAACGGAGCATTTTTTTCATATTACGACCTCTTCGAACTCGCCAAACGTAATGCATTTTGGTCCACTTTTACTACCATTCCCGTGTCGAGTTGTACGTGGATACCATCTTTAGCGACTTCAGTGATTACGGCAGGCATAGGTACTTTACCTAATTTAACTGTAACTTTAGTACCTACAGTTACATTTTTCTCTGTGAGTTTTTGCGAAACTGGCTTATTTGAGCGTGAACTTGCGGAATTAGATCCCTTCTTAGAACTAAACGTCTTACCTGATTTAGCGTTGATTCCCGATTTTTCATACCGACGCTTTGGTTGCGCCTTTTTTAACTCTTTGCGCTTTTCAGCTGCCGCAGCCTTGCTTTCCTCGAGTTGCTTTTTAGCATGCTCGGCGTGCTCGGCTTCTATCTGCGCGTCAGCCTCACCTTGCAAGTTAACGCGATCAGCACCTTCTTTTACACTTTCAAGATAACGCCAACTATTGGTGTAATGTCGAAGAGAAGAACGCAACAGCGTTTTACTCAAGCGAGGTTCTTCCGCTAATGCCGCGGCCAAATCTTGAAATATTCCAATCTTAAGTGGCTTTGTATCACCATTTATACTGAAGCAATTGGGGAATGTTTCGGCTAAAAATGCGATGACTTCTTTGCTGTTAGCGAATTTTTGCGGTATTTCCATTGAGCTTGAGGCACTATTCATAATTCGTCTCGTGACTCGAATCATCCCAAGTTGCTAGCAATTGGTCAACCCAATCCGACAAATCATCATCGTCTATTTCAGTTAGTTGTTGTTCTTTGTACCAAAACTCCCAAGTATGTTGCAGCATCTTTTCTAACGTTTGGGTGTCTATTTCATCATCAACTCGGCTATACAATGCATGAAGTATAAGGTTTAGAGCATCACTCGCAGCTTCTGGTTCATCGTGATAATCATCCATATCTGCTGGCGTTGATAAAACAGTATGAATATCAATTAACTCTTTCATACCCAACTCGCTTCAAGAATTTTTACAATTTCGCTCAAATTTACTGCATCGTCATCATTAAATCGATTGAACTCAGGACTATCAATATCGAGTACAGCGACAACTTTATCATTTACAATTAGCGGAATAACTATTTCAGAATTTGACGCTGCATCACAGGCAATATGTCCTTCGAATTGGTGTACATCAGCGATCATCTGCGTTTCTCTAGTAGCCGCAGCAATGCCGCATACTCCCTTACCAAAAGCAATTCGGATACAGGCTGTTTGGCCCTGGAATGGGCCCAACACTAATTCGCTATCTACTACCCGATAAAAGCCTGCCCAATTGAGATCCGGTAGGCTGTGAAATAATAGTGCACTGATATTAGCCATATTGGCAATCATATCGCTTTCACCCGCCGTTAATGCGCGAGCTTGGGCGATTAATGTTTGATAGTCGGTTGTCATAAATACCTTACATGAGAGAAAATACAGCGGTTATGTTTGCGCTGATGACTTGTGTGCCTGGCAACGCTGTCGACATTTCCACATCTACTGTCATCGCTCGATACTGCGGAACCCCCTGATTATGGTGCTGATTTACTGAAATTAAATAGCCGACACTATCTTTTGTTGGTTTGACGATAACTTCGGCTTTGCGTTGTGCATCGCGCATGGCTAAACCAAGTGCTTGTTCGTATAACGCATCGGCACTACTAGCGATAAATTCAAATTTTTCAATACCCGTAGCGCCAGCTCGCAGAACCGAATCGATAAGCGCCCCATATTGTTCAATCGTACTGTGATTTACGTTAATTAGGCGGGTAAGCACAAATCCATCTTGCACCCGTTCCCGATCGCGAACTTTGAATTCAGGGCGCAATGAAATTTGCATGGTTTGGACATTCGAACGATCAACCGCCAAATCGTCAAGGGCTCGAATAATCGCAAGCGTTTTTGCTTCAATTTGCTCATTGAGTTTGGTTGCCACGTTTCCTTTTACTTCGACACTGAACACTACGCGGAATTGGTCTGGCATCGCACTTACAGACCCTTGACCTTGTACGGTAACAGTGCGCTGTAAAACTTGATTATTTTGCAGCTGCAATTGCCCTGCAGCCGGTGCATTGAGTAAAACTAAAAAACTGTATAAAACTACCTTTGCGATCCAATTACGCATTGATATCTCCAACTATCATACATTTACAAATCAGCGTACCGCATCGCACATGAACATTCGATGAATTGCTCAAACTACTTAACCAAAGAACCAGTAACAAACCGCAATTGCGGTAAAAATACCGGCAAAATCAGCCATTAAACAACACCCTACAGCATACCGACTGTGTTTAATCCCCACGGCACCAAGGTAAACCGCTAGTACATAAAACGTTGTTTCGGTTGAACCTTGCATTACAGACGCCAAGCGACCTGCGAATGAGTCCGCTCCGTGAAACTGCATAGTTTCAATCATTAATGCTCGCGCACCTGAACCGCTTAAAGGTTTCATTAACGCTGTGGGTATTGCGTCGACAAAACGGGTATCAAATCCCAATAACGCAACCCCCGCAGCAATAGCATCACTGGCATAGTTCAGAACCCCGCTCGCTCGGAGCATCCCAATCGCAAACAGCATTGCTAACAGGTAAGGAATGATCATTATCGCTACATCAAAACCTTTTTTGGCTCCTTCCACGAACAACTCATAAGTATTTTGTCCTTTGCGCCAACCGGCGACAAGCACTGTTACCACAAAAGACAACAAAGCGAAGTTTGCTACCAAACTAGATTGCTCAGCTAACTGCGTGGACGCCAGTTTAGAAAAATACAAAATAATGGCTGTGAGCAAACTAAAAATACCCAATAAATAGAGCAATACTACGCGATTGAATAAATTAACCCGCTGCACTGCACATGTGACAAATAAGCCGACCAAAGTAGACGCACTCGTAGCGAGTAATATAGGAATAAAAACGTCGGTTGGGTGCATAGCACCCTGCTCTGCGCGGTAAAGGAATACGGCGATGGGAAATAAGGTAACTGACGATGTATTTAAGACTAAAAACAAGATTTGACTATTAGTCAATGTAATTTTATCAGAAGCTAGCGATTGCATGTCTTGCATCGCTTTTATGCCAAAAGGCGTTGCTGCGTTATCTAGCCCCAGGACATTTGCTGACATATTCATGGTAATACTGCCAAAAGCAGGATGACCGCGAGGAATACCTGGCATTAAACGGCACAGCAAGGGTTCTAAAATTTTGGATACTTTTGCAATAAGGCCCGAGTGCTCAGCAACCTTAAAAATACCTAACCAGAACGCTAGCAGCCCGATTAAACCAATAGCAATCTCAACACTGAGTTTAGCCATTGCAGTAATGGCTTCCATTGTGTTGGCAAAAGCGTTGAGTTCACCAGAGAATAAGACTTGCCACAGCGTCGCTAGAAACGCGGCAACAATAAACGACAACCAAATCCGGTGTAACATGCAAACTATCCTTAATTGGAACTATGGGCATGTTACACCAGTTGGATTTTTTTGAATAATTTTAGGGCGTGTTGACCTAATAATTTAGTACCGCATCAAGGGCGGCAACACAGTGCTGTACGTTTTTCTCGGTACAGGTGCTACCCATTAACCCTACACGCCAGACTTTACCGGCAAACTCACCTAAGCCAGCTCCAATTTCTAGTCCAAAGCGTTGTAAAAGTTCTGTGCGCACTGCAGCATCATCAATACCATCCGGAATATTAACTACGTTTAACTGGGGCAAACGATAAGACTTATCAACAGCGAAACTTAAGCCTATACCTTCTAAACCTGCGACCAGTTTTTGATGAATATCAGCATGGCGTTGCCACGCATTTTCTAGACCCTCTTGATAAACCATTAATAACGACTCATGTATGGCGTATAAGCTGTTTACGGGTGCAGTGTGGTGATAAGCACGCTTCGCCCCCTTGCCCCAATAGCCGACAATTAGGTTCATATCTAAAAACCAGCTTTGCACCGGCGTTTTGCGGTTTTGAATTACGTCTACCGCAGCGTCACTAAATGATACCGGTGAGATGCCAGGTACACAGCTCAAACACTTTTGTGAGCCTGAGTAAGTCGCGTCAATCTGCCACTCGTCTACTTCAAGCTGCACGCCAGCAAGCGAAGTCACTGTATCGACGATAGTTAAACAACCATATTGCTGAGCGATACGGCATAAAGTTTCAGCGTCATTGCGAACACCGGTACTGGTTTCAGCATGAACAAAGGCAACAATTTTAGTATCTGGATTTTGTTTTAGTGCTTGTTCTAATGCGTCGGGTGATGTTTGTGTGCCCCAAGGACTTACTACGTCAACCGCCACACCTCCACAACGCACAATGTTTTCTTTCATGCGCCCACCGAATACACCGTTAATGCAAACGATCACCTTATCGTTAGGCTCGATCAAATTGGCAAAACACGCTTCCATACCTGCAGAGCCCGGTGCTGAGATTGGCATTGTTAAGGTATTGTCGGTTCGGAATACGTACCGCATTAAATCCCCTACTTCATCCATTAATCCAATAAACTGTGGATCAAGGTGTCCAAGAGTTGGGCGAGCTAACGCATTCAACACGCGCGGACTGACATCGGAAGGCCCAGGTCCCATTAATGTGCGTTGTTGTGGAATAAAAGTTGAGTAGCTTTGACGAGATTGCGTGTCGCTCATTGAATACCTCCGAGAAAATCTTTGGTGATTGTTTCATACATTCACGAAAATACAATTACCCATAACAGACATTCACATAAACTATACTGTGGGGGGGGGTGACCTAGTGGAATAACGCTTTTTTTCACAAAATAACAAATTGTTTGTTAGTTAAAAATACTCGATTAACTGCCAATATTGACGTTCAGCTGCAGTAGAAAGTCGTATTTTTATGATTTAATAGCAGCAGACTGTAGGGTTATCGGAACTTTTTAGGAAAATATGTTTATTATTTAACCAATTATGTTCTATTATTAAAGCTCGGAATTTTGTAGTACATTTCTCCCATGGAAAAGTTAGCGCACGGCTCAGCAATGAGCCATTCCCCTAGGCCCAGAATTTTTTAATTCTGGGCATTTTTTGCGGTAACACAACCACATTTACGCAATACCCTTAGTTACTCAGTGAGTGGCTTTAGTTGTGTTTTAAAATCAGTGGCATTCTGCGCGTAATGTGCAGCGGACTTTTCTAATTGTTGCCCCATTGCCTCGGGAATCGATTTCACAATCTTTGCTGGTGATCCCATTACCAACGAGTAGTCCGCAATTTCCATACCTTCGGTTACCAACGAATTAGCACCAATTACGCAATATTTGCCAATTTTCGCGCCATTGAGGATCACAGCGTTAATGCCGATAAGGCTGTAATCGCCTATTTCACAACCATGCAGCATAACTTTGTGTCCAACCGTAATTCCCTTGCCCAGAATCAGTGGTACGCCATGGTCAGTGTGCAGTACACTGCCGTCTTGCACATTAGTTGATTCACCAATAGTGATCGTATCGCAGTCACCTCTCACTACAGCGTTAAACCAAACACTGGCATTCTCTTTCACAATGACCTTACCCATTACATGAGCACCAGGTGCGACATATGCACTTTCGGCAATATCCGGCGTGTCTTGTTTAAACTGATAAATCATTTTATTTATCTCCTTTATAGCGCACTAACCCTTCTTGAGCCGTACTCGCTACTAATACACCGTTTTGATCAAATAATTGGCCGTTTACCAACCCTCGCGCATTGCCACTTTTCGGACTTTCCATCACATATAGATGCCAGTCGTTGATATTCACGGGTTGATGGAACCAAATGGAGTGATCAATGGTAGCAATCCGTAACTTAGGATCATTAATTGCAACGCCATGCGGCTGTAGCGCGGTGCCTAAAAAGTGAAAATCTGATGCATAAGCCAATACAGCGCGGTGCAAACTGTCATTTTTCGGTAACTCGACAGGTGCTCGCAACCACACTTGTTTTTTCGGTGGTGTAACTTCAGTGCTATAAGGCTTCATGGCTTCTACCGTGCGCAAATCAATCGCTTTGTGATAATGCATCGCATTGTGTATGCCACGACCGATTAAATGGGCGTTTTGTTCGTAGAATTCCACATCACTTAAGGTTTTCTCAAAATTCGGCGCATCAGGCATTGCCGCGAATTGATGGGTCAAGTTATCTTCTTGCACCTGGAAAGACGCGGTCATATAAAAAATATTCTTGCCGTTTTGAATCGCCTTTACCCTCCGTGTCGAAAAGCTACCGCCATCGCGCACATTTTCAACCTCATAGATAACCGGTTTACTAGCATCACCCGGCAATAAAAAGTATGAGTGGTAGGAGTGACACACTTTATCGTTGGCTACTGTGCGCGTTGCCGCTTCTATCGATTGCCCTAATACTTGGCCACCAAATAGAGCCCGAAAGCCCAGATCCCAACTAATACCGCGATACAGTGAAACATCCAAGGTTTCTAGTGCCATTAATTCTTCTAAGGATGCAATTTGTGTCATTCACTCGCCCTTGTTTGATTAGGATAATAATGCGTCTTAGCTTTCGCCCGGTGTTCGAAAAAACGCGTGTCTTTGTAGGGTAATTTCATAAACCCTGAGATACCAATACCTAGGACTGTCGGAATAAGTTCTATTATCTGCTCTAACAGCTGCGCAAAACGCTGTTCTTCACGATGGTCTAGCAACTTGTAATAGTTATGGATCTTCAAGTGTTTAGGTAATGCCTCAAAGATTATGCAACCGGTGTGATGAATTTTGTTTAATTCTGCAATAATGGCTACCAAGGGTTCTGGCAGTTTAAGCAGTTCATCAGGGTCTTCACCGTCTTCAAAGTACGAGTGCATCCGCCCTTCATCTTCAAAAACAGAAAGCTTACTCTTTTCAAACGGTATGCGCATACCAACGCTAGGTTCAAATGCCTTTTGCTCATCATCACGTTCAATATGCAAGGTATCCTTGGCGTTAAACATACAGCTTTTAAAAATCCCCTCTCGGTGAATTGCACGAGCCAGAGTAACGACGACATTTACCGACATGTCAAAACTGTGCTTCAACTCAGGGTCAAATAAATTCAAGCTAGAATCTATAAATACACCTTCTGGTTGCCAGCGCACCACTAACCCGCCAACGACGGGATACTTTCCTAACCTTGATACTGCGGCAATAAAGGCTTTCTCAGTTTCCCCCATGCCCTGCATATAATTCTTGTAGTAACGCTCAAACTGGGCGTCATTGATGTATTTTAAGTCATCTTCACTAATATCGGCTTGCTGACGCAAATAGGACTTACGAGAGCTGTATACCACTGTTTCGATTTCTTTATCGCGTTGGGAAGCCCATGACGGGATTAACGCGACCATGGTTGGCGGCGGTGTATCGGCTAGTTTAATGTTCTTCAAAAGGTATACATGCTTAAAAAACGCATCACCGGCAGCGCGACGTTGTTTGTCGTCATCGCTGAGTAAACCGGTAAGAATATCGGCAAATACTCGCGGCAAACCCAAGGCCGAGGGTGGTATCACATGACGACCAAATCGCGACGATTGACCAGAAGCCAATGCATATAGCGTACTGGCTAACCCTTGTTCATCGAACCGCGGTGATGAAAGCGCGCCGTTGAGTTGGTCATCGCCGATAAAATACACGTCGCCCAAGCGAGAGTTGGTTTGCTGAATATCCCCAGACATTAAATCCATCACATTCTGATTAACGTGCTGGCCGTACTCATCTAGCTGTGCATATACGCTACTGCCCCAGTCTATTAGCCCAACGGTATCGGTCGCTTCATCCCAAACTACGTTTGATGGCTTAATGTCACCATGGACGATCGGTTTCAGGCCCTTAACCGTTTTGTTATTGCGTAGTGTTTTTAATACATCCGCAAGTTGAACAGCGATCTTCAACAACATTTCAACTGGCAATGGCCCAATGCGCAAAGATACTTTTTCCAAGTCATCGCCCAGCGCGCGATGCATAACCAAAATAGACTGACGTTTAATTTGTTGGAACTGAATAAGCGGCGGTACGTGTAGGTGCTTTACTTGGCCGAGCATGAACGCTTCTTCTTCGAGGCGATCTTGAACGTGTTGTGGCAGGTTTATCCGCGAAAACTTAAACACGTGCTCATCACCGTTGTGATTTGTACCAGCAAATGCAAAACCAAAGGCACCTTTACCAATCATCTCTATATTGTCGTAACCCAAACGCTGCAACTGCTGCGTACAGAGCGCAAACCAATCTTTGAGTTTTTTCGCGTCAGCGTGTGAGAGCAAATAAATACTTTGCTCTTCTGGAATATAAAAGTGTTTTAAATCACTTTGATTTTGCATACTTACTCTGGGTACACAAGCCAATCAAGGGATGTTTTAGTCGCATTCAACTGCGATACAAGCGCAGGTAAAACGGCCTTTAACGTTTCGAATAGTTGCCACGGCGGGTTGATCACCAACATACCTGAACCGAACATGCCTGCATCACTATCGGGTGAATTGACTTCAAGCTGCAAATTAAACGCGCTAGTACATTCGTGCTGCACTAGTGCGGCTTGCATTTTATCCCCAGCCTTGGCTTTTTGGCCTGCGCGCTTGGTAAGCATTGGATACCACACCATCACACAAGCATTGGCCCAGCGACGCAGTAGTTTGCCGACCGCAGTATTGACCGCAGCATATTCGTCTAATTGCTCATAAGGTGGATCAATAAGTACTACACCGCGTCTAAACTTCGGCGGCGTAATTGCCAATAGCCCTTCAAGGCCATCGCGATTGTGAATACTGGCTTTGCGCAATGTGCTAAGGCGCTTTAGTTTTTGATATTCAGTTGGGTGTAATTCCATCAACGTCAGCTGATCATTATCGCGCAATTGACTTGCCGCTAGCCACGGAGAACCTGGATATACGCCTCGTTCTGCAGCAGACGCTAGCAACGCTTGATAACGTTGTAATAATGGCTGCTTTTGAGTTGCTGCACTGATCACGGCAACACCGCTTTTATACTCTTTATTTTGTTCCACTTGCGCATCATTCATTGCATACGCACCGGCACCTGCATGAGTATCAATAACAGTATAGGGCTTAGATTTTTGGGCGAGCTTTTCTAGTACCGCTAGAAAACTGACATGCTTGATAACGTCGGCGTGATTGCCGCTGTGGAAGGCGTGTTTATAGCTTAACAAACGAAGGTTCCAGGGAGATTTGATGCGTGCATTTAATCATTTGTACCCCTGTGAGTAAACTCTTAGTCGTCTTTTGAAATGCGCGCGACGTTTGCCGCGCGCAATAGTTTTAACGCAGGTTGACCAACATTGTTGCTGGGCTTTGCAAATAGCTCATGAACAAGTTATTGAACTTGACCATAGTCGCGCCGTCAATTACACGGTGATCGCCTGACCAATTAATCGTCATGATATTTGCTGCAGTTACATTGCCGTTGGCATCGAAGCGCGGTAATTGCTGAGTTTTACCCAAGGCAACAATCGCAACCTCTGGCTTATTGATCACTGGCGTCGCAGTGGTTCCACCAATTGCACCAATATTTGAGATGCTTATGGTTCCGCCACTCAGATCAGAATTGCTTAAACGACCTTCGCGCGCTTTATCTATCAGGGTATTCAGCTCTACCGCAATCTGTTCTATCGACTTGTCTTGTACCTGCTTAATATTGGGCACTAGCAAACCAATCTTACTGTCGACTGCTAAACCAACATTGTGGTCAGCCAAGTAAGTTAACTCACTGCCATCTGCCGATAAGCGACTGTTTAACAATGGGAATTGCTGTAGAGCCATAGATAGTGCTTTGATGAAGAACGGCATAAACGATAGTTTAATGCTCTTCTCTGCTAGCATTGTTTTCAACTGATCACGTAGTTCAATCAAGGCTGACATTTCAAGGTCATCGCTAACCGTAAAATGCGGAATGGTATTTACAGATTCGGTCATCTGCTTGGCCATCGCCGCTTGAATGCCCTTGACCTTAACGATAATGTCTTCACGGTTACTCGAAACTACTGGTTGCGAGGAGGCAGCGACAGTCGGCGTTGAACTTGGCACTGTAACTGGTGCTGAAGCAGGCGCGGTATTGGCACCTAATACATCTTGTTTTAATACTCTTCCTTTTTTGCCCGAACCTTTAAGTGCAGACAAATCCACGTTGCGCTCGCGGGCGATACGACGAACGGCCGGGCTAGCTAATACACGACCGGGTATCGCTACTGGTGGCTCAAATTCGCCACCTTGTTCAGAACGACTATCGGTTGTAACCGGTACCGTTGCTGCTGACGCAGCAGATTTAGCTGACGTCGCAGGTGTAATTTCAACCGAATCGCCATTGCTGTATTCAGATTGCAGAGCAAATAGTGGCGCGTGAACCTTAGCGATTTCGCCTTCTTTATAATAGTGCTTAACAATGGTGCCAGAGTGTTTAGCCGGGATCTCAACGACCGCCTTATCGGTCATTACTTCGATGACGGCTTGATCTTCTTCCACCGCTTCACCTTCAGCAACCAGCCACTTGATCACTTCACACTCAACAATACCTTCACCAATATCTGGTAAAATGAAATCTTCTACGCCACCACTGGTTGTAGGTTGTGAAGTTTCTTCTGTTGCCGGTGTTTCATCTTGCGGCGCTTCTTGCTTAGCTGCAGGCGCTTCGCCATCTTTGACCATCGCAAATAACGGTGCGTGCACTTTGGCTATTTCACCCACTTGGTAATACAGTTTTTCCACCATACCAGAATACATCGCAGGAATTTGAACTGTCGCTTTATCAGTCATCACTTCGGCAACGGGTTGGTCTTCAACCACGCGATCGCCTTCGGCAACCAACCATTCCAACAGCTCACATTCAACAATGCCTTCACCGATATCGGGTAAAATAAAATCAATACTCATGGTCTTATACCCTTAGTAGTTCATGGTACGCTTAATAGCTTCATAGGTTTTTAGGTGATCAGGCATGTATTCCTTTTCATGCGCTAATGGATACGGAGTATCCAAACCACAAACCCGGGCGATTGGCGCTTCAAGGTACAAGAAACACTTGTCTTGAATGGTCGCTGCGATTTCGCTGGCGAACCCACCGGTTTGCGGTGCCTCGTGGTTGATTAGCAAACGACCCGTTTTCATCACTGATTCACTAATGCGCTGCGCATCCCACGGTAAGATGCTGCGTAAATCGATGACTTCACAGCTTACGCCATCTTCACGCGCCATGGCCGCAGCTTGTTGCACAACGTCAACTTGTGCGCCCCAAGCGACTAAGGTGATATCAGTACCTTCTTCAACCACATCGGCCTTGCCTAGCGGTAGAGTGTAATCTTCTTCCGGTACATCGCTAACCGCAGCGCGATACAAACGCTTAGGCTCCATGAACAACACCGGGTTGTCATCGCGAATTGATGCCAATAATAAACCTTTTGCTTGATATGGATTACGCGGAACGACAATATTTAGTCCTGGCGTATGGGCGAAGTATGCTTCTGGTGATTGTGAGTGATACAAACCACCGTGAATACCACCACCATATGGCGTGCGGATAGTCAATGAACCACAGCTAAATTGACCACCTGAACGATAGCGCCATTTGGCTGTTTCATTAACGATTTGGTCGAACGCTGGAAAAATATAGTCAGCAAATTGAATCTCAGCCACCGGGAAAGAACCCTGTGATGCTAGACCGTTGGCAAAACCAATAATCCCTTGCTCGGTAAGCGGTGAATTAAAGCAGCGATCTTTACCAAACTTTTCTTGTAGGTTGCTGGTAGCGCGAAAAACACCGCCAAAGTGACCAACGTCTTCACCGAAAACTACAACCTTCTCATTGCGTTCCATTTCGGTAATAAGCGCATTATTTATTGCTTGAAGTAGATTCATCTTGGCCATCATTTGACCTCCGCAGACGTCTTCGGATAATTATCCGGGTACTTTTTAATGTGTGATTTTAGATTGCTTAGTTGTTCTTCTAAGTGCCAAGGTACTTCGGCGTATACATCATTAACCATGTCATCGAGGTCGCAAACCGCAACTTTTTCAGCCGTTTTTACTGCAGCAAGAATATCTTCGCGCGATTTGGTTAGATAAGCATCATGCTCAGCTTCATCAAACCAGCCTTTAACAACAACCCACTGCTTAAATCGGTTGATAGGATCTTTTAAACGCCACTTGGCTTCTTCTTCTTTTGAACGATAGCCGGTTGGATCATCTGATGTTGAGTGAGCGGCCAAGCGATAGGTCATCGCTTCTATTAATACTGGGCACTTTTCTTTCAGGGCAATTTCACGTGCTTGTTGAGTTGCAATAAATACGGCCAGCGCATCGTTACCGTCGACGCGAATCGTTTTAATACCGTAGCCAATACCACGCGATGCAATGCCGTCGCCGGCAAACTGCTCTTCAGCAGGCGTTGAAATCGCATAACCGTTGTTACGACAGAAGAATATTACTGGGCAGTTGAGCACCGCCGCCATATTTAAGCCTGCGTGGAAGTCACCTTCTGATGCCGCCCCTTCACCAAAGTAACAAATCGTCACGGCGTCGTTACCTTGTAGCTTCTGCCCATAGGCATAACCAGAGGCTTGCGGGATCTGTGTGCCTAAGGGTGACGATATGGTCATAAAGTTGAGCGTCTTATCACCATAGTGAATCGGCATCTGACGACCTTTATTTGGATCTAAGCGATTGGAGAACATTTGGTTCATAAACTGCTCAGTGGTGTAACCACGATAAGCCAATGCCGCTTGTTCGCGATACTGCGACATAATCATGTCATGCTCAGAAAGCGCTGCAGCACTTGCAGTTGTAGCGGCCTCTTCGCCAGTACATGCCAAATAGAAGCTAATGCGTCCTTGGCGTTGTGCGGCAATCATGCGTTCGTCTAACAAACGGATGTATTCCATCGTTTTTAGGATACGCGTTGCTTGCTCTTGCGATAATTCAGGTGCGACCGCACCTTTTAGTAGCTCACCATTTTCATTGAGCAATTGCAACATAGGGATATCAACAATACCGTCTTCGATGATGTTCACCGATGTTGTCGATGACACCTTAGACAAATGATTCCGGTCGTTCATGTAAACTCCGCGAATGTTTGTAGGGTTTTATTATTCAGCGCAAATATTACGGCAACTGCGCTAGCCAGACGTTGCTTTTTAGACTTTTTGATAGACAGAAAACAAAGTATTTGTTTCAAAAATGTAAACAAAATTGAAATATTTATCCTACTTATTTAGATATGTGGGATCCCTGTCTTACCGATCGGTGATAAATGAATATTAATTACCCGATAGGCTCTGATCTATGCCGCTTAAGTACATAACAAAAAAAAGGAAATTTCTTTTTTAATGCCATTACAAAGCGCAAAAAAGTGTGCTAGAAATAGATGAGTGTCGATACACTCGGCATTTTTATGATCAGCGATGCTTCAGTCATCGCCAGCACATAATAACAATAACCATTTAAATCCCAGGGACTTATTCCCACTAACAGGAAGACGGAGGTTAACCTGTGAACCATAAAGTGACATTAGCTGTCTCTGCAGCGCTTATGTCGATGTCAGTTCATTCGGCTACCCAGCTGAGTGCCGCTGCTGTAAGCAGTTTTGATGTTGATGTTGAGCAGTTGCAGTCTGCACAAGCTATATCAGTAAACAAAGATCTAGACCGATCTTTGTTTAATAACAAACGGACCTTTGTAAAAGAAAAAGGTCTTCTAGATAAACCCTACACTTATATTATTCACCTCGACAATGAACCAGTAGCTATTTACGACGGTGGCGTTGAAGGTTTAGCAGCGACAAATCCGAAGCACAAACTTCGCTCTGCTACAGCCGTTCAACAAGCACCGCGTGTTAAGTTAGACATTTCAGCGCCAGAAGTTGTTGCTTATGCTTCTTACCTAGATCAGCAACAAGCATCTGCAATCTCAAAAGTTCAAGAGATTGCTGGTAGCGCCAAAGTTCTAGCTCAGTATAAGTATGCTTTAAACGGTATGGCGGTCATGTTGACGCCCAGCGAAGCCGAAGCAGTTTCAAATATACCTGGGGTTAAATTTGTAGAACGCGATCAGTTGTACACACTAGACACAGACACAGGTCCTAGCTTAATCGGCGCACCTGGCGTTTGGGATGGCACTGCAAATAGCGGCACCGAAGTACGCGGTGAAGGCGTTGTTGTCGGTATCATCGATAGTGGTGTTAACACTGACCACCTATCGTTCGCAGCAACAGATGCTGACGGTTACACGCACACTAACCCACTGGGTGATGGCGTATACCTTGGTGACTGTGCCGGTGATTATCCAGAACTTTGTAACGCTAAACTAATCGGTGTATACAGCTACCCTGTAATCACTGACAACTATGACGATACAACTGTATTCCCTGTTGACCTTCCGGAAAACGGTGAAGATTACGGCGGTCACGGTTCTCACGTTGCCGGTACTGCAGCGGGTAATACCTTGTATGACGTACCAGAAGTAACACCTGAATTTGGTGTTGAAGAAAGCTCTGGTATCCCAACAGGTTTCGAATTCGATCGTATTTCAGGTGTTGCACCACGTGCAAACATCGTTTCTTATCAAGTGTGTTTCGGTGGCCGAAGTTCTGCGGGTGATACATATGGTGACTGTCCTGGAGCTGCAATTGCAGCGGGTATCGAATCTGCACTAGCTGATGGCGTTGATGTAATTAACTACTCAATCAGTGGTGGCGGTAACCCTTGGAACAGTTCAACTGAACTTGCTTACTTGTCTGCACGCAACGCGGGTATCTTTGTTGCAACCTCTGCCGGTAACGGTGGCCCAGGTGCCGCGACTACACCAAAGCACGCGCCTTGGTACACTGCTGTTGCAGCTTCTGAGCACGGTCGTTCAGTTGAGTACGCAAAAACTATCGGTACATTCACTGGAGGCGATGCTGAACTAGCGGATATCGATGGTGTAAGTAACTCAGGTGGCATTACAGCATCTATCGTTTATGCGGGCGATTATGAAAACCCGAATTCAACCGATGATCCTGCACAGTGTTTAGAACCATTCCCAGAGGGTACATTCAGCGGCGAGATCGTTGTGTGTGACCGTGGCGCAATTGCTCGTGTTCAAAAAGCAATCAACGTTTCTGACGGTGGAGCCGGCGGTTATGTATTAGCTAACTTACAAGGCGGTGCTACGTCACTTAACAGTGATTCATACGTAGTTCCGGGTATCCACGTAAGTGCGGACGACGGTGATGCGTTAAAAGCATGGTTGGCAGCTGGCACTGGCCACACTGCAACTATTACTGCATCTACTGGTGAGTTGGTAATCGACGACAGTCGTGTAGACGTACTAGCGGGCTTCTCTTCGAAAGGACCTAACAGTAGTATCTCTACTCTGAGCCCAACCATCACGGGTCCTGGTGTTAATATTTACGCAGCTTATGCTGATCAACACTTTGGTCATGACGGTAACGGTCCTGCACCAAGTGATTATGATTATCTATCTGGTACTTCAATGAGTTCTCCGCACGTTGCGGGTGCTGCGGCACTCGTTAAGAGTGCACATCCAACATGGACTCCAGATAATATCCGTTCTGCACTGGCGATGACTGCAGTACCAACAATCAAAAAAGAAGACGGCGTAACTGCTGGTGACTGGTTTGACATGGGGTCTGGTCGTGTTCAAGTTGATCTAGCGGTTCAAGCCGGCTTAGTTATGGACGAGACTGCGCAGAACTACTTAGATGCAAACCCTGCTGAAGGTGGTGACCCTCGTACATTGAACTTACCAAGTGTTACTGATGACAACTGTGTGGGTACTTGTAGCTGGACTCGCACAGTAACTGCTACGCAAGATGGTACTTGGACAACGTCTGGTGCAACGATTTCAACTGGTCTTGAGATCACAGTTTCTCCAGCTGAGTTCACACTTGCTGCTGGTGAGTCACAAGAAATCACTGTAAACATCGATGCATTCTCTGCAGAAAGCGACGTATGGTCTTTCGGATTAGTTAATCTTGAATCTGACTCCGCGCCGAATATGCACTTACCTGTATCGGTAATTGCCTCTAACGGTAACGTACCTTCAGAGCTCACTCTGGAAGCGGCTCGTAACCAAGATTCAGCGTTGTTCACAGACCTTATGGCTATTGAAATCACTGACTTCCAATCTACTTCTTACTCAGTCGTTGCACCAACGATTGTTGCAGGTGAAGTGGCACAAGACAGTGACAACTCTTCAATCCTAGACGACTTGACTGATGGCCTATTCATCACAACTGTTGATGTTGTTGATACTGACCTACGTATGGTTGCTATGGTGAGTGACTCAACTGCACCAGACCTAGACCTTTGGGTTGTACTTGACCGTAACGGCGACGGCATCCCAACGGGTGATGAAGTGGTTGGTTTAAGTGCTACTGCCTCTGCGGACGAGCGTGTAGACGTTATGTTCCCTGAAGCTGGTATGTACTGGTTAATCGTACAAAACTGGGCAGCATCTGCAGAAGATGCAGTTGATACATTCAACCTAAGCTACGCTGTGGTTGATGCAACTCCTAGCGATGCAGTATCAATCACTGGTCCAGCAACTGTTCCACAGTTGACTGAATTCGACGTCCGTATGACTTACGACTTAGGTGATGCTACTGAAGGCGACTTATTGTTCAGCGTAGTTACTATGGGTACTGATGCAGATAATGCTGACAACCTAGGCACTATTCCTGTAGACATGATTCGTGTTCAAGACGACGTTCGCGTTGTTACACCTGATCTAACGCGTGTTAACCCTGGCGACACAGCAGACTTCGCAGTAGAAATTTCTCCGAACTTCACGTTCGAAGATCGCGACTACGAAGTATCTGTAACACTTCCTGAAGGCGTTGCACTAGTAGACGGTTCTGTTGAAGGCAACTACACAGTAGACGGCGACACAATCACGTGGATGCAATCACAACCTTCACTACTAGCTGGCGGTGTTTCTCCGTATATTTATGAGATCACTACTAACGCTACTGATGAAATGTGTTTCAACCCATCGTTTGGTCCGTTCACTGGTGAGTTTGTTGACCTAGCAGCCTTCGGCATTGGCCAGCAACCATTTGATGGTGATAGTGTTGCT
>CAXRGW010000044.1:0-7299 GCA_964230255.1 Alteromonas sp. | reverse complement strand
GCTCCAATAGACCATCGTTAAGCTTATATTCAGGCTTTCGGGCGCATGCTCTTCATCAATCGCTCAAATTTCGGAAGAGTTAACCTCATGCCACAGAATATTTATCGTGCAATTACTACACTTATTTTACTTTCGTTTATGGGGGGCTGCGCCCATCACGGATACTACGAAAGACATGAAGCCAACCAATTCGTGACCGAATTTTATGCCTGGGTCGATGACGTAAAGACCGTTCAGTTTGATTCGAAAATCGGAGAAAATATGATTGTTGGCGCTGCTCATGGCGCGTTTTCTTGGGGTTATTACGATCCACATGATTCGCTTCAAGGTGCTATTTGGGGGGGATTGTTGGCCGGGTTTGTTACGGCGATTGTTGAAGGTGACTCAATGGGTTATGAATATCAACTGTCGGCAGTTGATGGGGATTTTGTAACTGTACTGAGTGATACTCGCAGCGCAGTGTTAGGTGATTGCGTCAGAGTTCGCGTCGCCGATGAAGTCAGAATGTATCCGGTAGCAGCAGAAAATTGCATCGCCGACGTCATGTAAATGTCATAAAAAGTCATTATTTTCTTTCGTCGCAAGACTTAATTTGCTTTAACTGTAGACTTAGTCAGCAGTATTTAGCATCATTACTGCTAACTCTGTTGGTATGGTAAAACAATTAAAAGGAAGGCAGATGGCGGCTCGAAAAGTATTTAAACACGGATTACTCGCATTATTTATCTCTGCAACTCTTACGGGTTGTGGTCTAGACGGTGATGACGGTGCACAAGGCGAACAAGGTTTACAAGGACCTCAAGGTGATTCGGGGCAAGACGGTGCTCCCGGTCAAGATGGTCAAGACGGTCAAGATGGACAGGACGGTCAAGATGCTTCTATCGGCATCAGTATGGAAATTGTTGCACGCGCAAGCCTTGGTGTAACAGGTTCGGCGGAAATCGTTGATTTTCATTCTGCAACGCAAACCATCTACGCGACCAATAGTACTAACGGAACTATTGATATCATCGATGCGAGCAACGTAACTTCAACGGCATTGTCTGATCCAATCAATCTGACAAACCTAAGTGTAACAACAATCACATTGCCGACTGAATTTGAAACCGTGCCTCTTGGCGGTGTAAACAGCTTAGCCGTTTCAGGTGACTTGATGGCGGTGGCAGTTGCCGGAGCTACTCAAGCCGACAACGGTTATGTGTTGTTCTACAACGGTTTAGATAGTTCTGCTCCAGCACTGCTAGATGGTGTTGAAGTCGGTAACCTTCCGGACATGGTTAAGTTTACACCGGATGGCGGCAAGGTTGTTGTTGCGAACGAAGGTGAACCGAATGGCGACTACAGCAACGATCCTGAAGGAAGTATCTCTGTTATCGATATCTTGGCTAATAATGAGCCAGCAGAAAATGCTGACCAGGTCACCTTAGAATCACTGAACGGCACTCAGGCTGACCTTGAGGCGCAAGGAATGCATTTCCCTAACCCAACTGGCCGTACAATCAACGGTAACGCTATCACAATTACTGTAGCGCAAGACCTTGAGCCAGAAGCCGTTACGTTAACTAACGATACTGCGTATGTAACGTTGCAAGAAAACAACGGTGTACTAGTACTCGACCTTGAAGATCTATCGTTTGAAGTCGTTGGTTTAGGCTTTAAAGATTGGGATGATCTCAATATCGATGCTAATGAAGACGGCGCGGTTAGTTTTGGCCAGTATGAAGGCCTCTACGGTGTATACATGCCGGATACAATTGCTAACTACGATTGGAAGGGGGCAACTTTCTTAGTTACGGCCAACGAAGGTGATGCGCGTGAATACTTCTTTGACGCAGCGGATGAAGCAGCATGTCTTGCAGCGGGTGGCTTAAGCTTTGACGCAGAAGACGGTTGCTTGTCTTATACTGACGAAGTTAAGCTGGAAGATCTAACGGCTGAAGCGGGTTCATTACTTGAGTCTCTTCAAGTAGACGGCCAGATTAACGGTCTGCGCGTTACTGACGTGTTAGGTGATGCAGATGGTGACGGCGAGTACGATACAGCTTATGCCTACGGTTCACGTTCATTCACTATTTGGGATCAAAACGGCTTAGTCGTTTATGACTCAGGGGATGATTTTGAGCGCATCACAGCGTCTGTGCATGGTGCCCAGTTCAACAACAATGACGATGAAAACGAGGGTGACTCTCGTTCTGAGAACAAAGGTCCAGAGCCAGAAGCGTTAACAGTAGGTACTATTGGTAACCGTACTTATGCGTTTATTGGTTTAGAGCGTATGGGTGGCATTATGGTTTACGATGTAACCAACCCTTACGACGTACAGTTTGCTGATTATGTCATTAACCGAGACCTTACCGAAGGCTTGTCTCTGGCAGATATCATTGGTGATTTGGCACCAGAAAGCTTGGTATTTGTATCTAGTGCTGATAGTCCTACAGGTCAGCCATTGTTAATAACAGGTAACGAAGTGAGTGGTACGGTTAGCGTGTGGGAAATCACGCCAAACTAAGCTAATTTTAGTTATACAAAAACGGCGCTTTATGCGCCGTTTTTTTGTTTCATGACATTCGCAGGCAAGCAAGGTATTCTTGACAACATTGAGTCGCTGCTGGCGACCTCTTGACTTAGAGAGAATTTATGAGCGAATCTGTTGTAATTAGTGGCGTAGGTGTATGGACGCCGCCAAATAAAATAAGTAACGAAGAGCTGGTAGAGTGTTATAACGCTTACGCGGATCTTTTCAATCAACAAAATGCGACTGAGATTGCCGCTGGTGAAGTCGCTGCTAAACCTCACAGTAGTGCCGAGTTCATTGAGAAGGCGTCGGGTATCAAGAGTCGGTTTATTTACTGTAAAGAAGGCGTTCTCGACATTCATCGCATGCGACCGAATATTCCCGAACGCGCAGACGATGAAATTAGCCAACAAGCAGAGATAGCAGTAGAAGCGGCGAAGTTAGCAATAGCTGCTGCAAATGTTAGTGCCGCAGATATTGACGCTGTTATCGTTAGTTGTGCTTATACTCAACGCTCTTATCCTGCAATTGCGATTGAAGTGCAAGAAGCACTCGGTATCAACGGTTTCGGTTTTGACATGTTAGTCGCATGCTCTGCCGCAACTTTTGGTATGCATCGCGCCTATGAGATGGTTAAAGCTGGAACAGCCAAACGCGTATTGGTGATTAACCCGGAATTGGTATCACCGCAAGTTAACTATACAGACCGCGATAGCCACTTTATTTTTGGTGATGTTGCTACTGCCACTGTTGTCGAAAGTAAGTCATCAGCAAACAGTGAGCATCAGTTTGAAGTACTTGGGACTAAAGCTTTTACGTCTTTTTCTAACAACATTCGCTCAAATTTTGGTTATATGACGCATGCTACTGATGCCGACCCTTATAGCGCGGATAAATTATTTCATCAAGCAGGGCGCAAAGTTTTCAAAGAGGTTTGCCCTCTTGCTGCAGCGCACCTTGAAGAACATGTTCAGTCTTGCAATATCAAGGTGGCTGATATTCGCCGTTGGTGGTTACACCAAGCCAATATCAATATGAATACCTTAATTAGCAAAAAACTACTTGGGTACTTGCCTGATCAAGATGAGGCACCTGTGATATTGGACACTTATGCAAATGCTGCGTCAGCTGGCTCTGTTATTGCGTTTGCACAAAATCATAAGGACCTAGTTGCTGGAGATGCCGGCGTTCTATGTTCATTTGGTGCTGGATACTCTATTGGTAGCTTGGTGATCAGAAAACTGTGATAGCGGATATTGGTTACGGCTTAGCCGGGTTAAGTTATTTAATACTTTTACTTTTGCTATTCACTGTCAAGAAAGCAGGGTTAGCAAAATATTTGTTGATCCTAGCGACCATAGCAACATTATTGTGGTCTGCAGCCCATATTACGGTATTGAGCTCTGAGCTAACCTTGAACCGGTTGTTGTTTATTGACACTGGCAAGCAAGTCGTATGGTTGTTGTTTCTGGCTGCATTTTTACGTAACGATTTTCGAAGTATTTGGGATGTCCTCGGACGTCCCGTAACCTTAGCTATTCTGGCATTGCCCTTAGCGGCATTGACCCTACCGCTCGTTATTCCTTTAACGCCAACATGGCGATTCTTATTGCAAACTATGATTGCGCTTGAGGTTCTAGTACTGCTTGAACAGGTGTATCGTCAATCGGGCGAACAACGCTGGACCTTTAAACCGCTGGTATTGTATTTGGGGGCGCTCAATCTGTTTGAATTTGTCACTTATGCGAATGCCACTATGGTTGCCCAAGTTGAGCCTCTCTATATCGCTGCGCGAGGCTATATTTACATGGCGCTTGTGCCATTGCTTATCATTGCTACGCGCAGGATCAAGCACTGGGGAATCGATATATTCATTTCTCGCGAAGTGGTCTTACACAGTTCACTGCTGTTAGTCGCCGGTGCGTATTTGCTATTGATGGCGTTACTCGGTTATGCGGTTAATTATTTCGGTGGCAACTGGGGAGCAACTATTCAAGTTGTGTTGATCGCCTTATCTGTCGCATTACTTGCGACGGTCTTTTTGTCGCATAGCTTCCGCAATCGCTTAAAAGTATTCATCGCAAAAAACTTCTTTGCTAATCAGTTTGATTATCGAATTGAATGGGTAAAGCTCACGCAGGCACTAAGCGCAGAGTGCCAAAGCTTAAGTAATGTTTATGATGCCGCGTTAACAGGTTACTTAGGGGCAATTAAATATTCCAACGGAGCGCTGTTAAAACGCAACCACACTGTATTTGAAACAGTAGCAAATAGTCAACTTAGAAGAGACTTTTCACCTGCGCTTCAAGTCAAGCTAATGCAGTTTTTTATGCGTACCCAGTGGATATTTGATTGTGAAGAATATCGACTCAAACCCTATACCTACGAAGGTTTGAAGCTAAGCACCGAAGAGCAAGACCAACTCGATCAAATGATAGTGGTACCCATTGGTGAGGGTGAATCACTGTGGGGAGTGGTGGCCTTACACTGCGACAGCAACAATATATTGAGACTGAATTGGGAGCTGCGCGATTACTTAAATGCGGCGACTGCGCAGATTAGTAACTTCATTTTGCACAACGAGGCAGCGACTCAAGTCGCTGAAAATGCTCAGTTTGCGGCGTTCTCCAGAATGTCAGCGTTTGTTGTACACGATTTAAAAAATGTTTTGGCGCAAATTGATTTGATTCTGTGTAATGCGCAGCAGCACAAAAACAATCCGGAATTTATTGACGATACGTTTGAAACCCTTGAACATACCAAGTCGAGGATGGATAAAATGTTGTCACAGCTGTCCGAAAAGCAGCCAACGGAATCGATCAATAACGGCAGTCACTTATTATCGGAAATCGTAGCTGAAGTGATGCGCGCGCGTTGTGCAAATCTATTGCCTGTACCAAAACTTACAGTAGATTCTGAAAAGCCTGTTGTGGTCGATCCAGAGAAGTTCGCCAATGTAATGTATCACTTGATCAGTAACGCTCAACAGGCGACCGCAGACAGTGGTTATGTCGAGTTGAACTTAGCGCATGCCCCGGCTATGCATTTACAGACTTTGGTGATAAAAGACAATGGTGAGGGGATGTCAGAATCCTTCATTCGAGAGCGACTATTTAAGCCATTTGAAACAACTAAAGGTAATGCGGGGATGGGCATTGGCGCGTATGATGCACGTAATTACCTAGAGTCAATTGGTGGTTCTTTAACCGTAGAAAGCGCAGTGGGTCGTGGAACAGTATTTACATTAAGTGTACCAACTAATTAAAAGAGAGATAAAAATACAATGGGAAAGGTGTTGGTTGTTGATGATGATTTGGGAATTCAAAAACAGTTAAAGTGGAGCTTAACTGATTTTGATGTGGTGTTCGCCGAAGACCGACCATCTACTATCGCTCAATTAAGGCGTTTTGAGCCTGACGTAGTTACTTTAGACTTGGGCTTACCACCTGATCCCGCAAATGCTTCAGAAGGGCTACTTGCACTTTCAGAGATCCTCTCGCTAGCACCACATACAAAAGTGATTGTAGTGACAGGTAACAATGACAAATCGAATGCACTTAAGGCAATTGAGTTGGGCGCCTATGACTTTTATCAAAAGCCTATCGATTCCGATACGATCAAAATTATCATCAACCGCGCACTTAATTTGGCCGCCCTAGAGCATGAGAATAGAGTCTTGCTGCGCAGCAGTCCTGCGATGGGTAAGATCATCGGTAATAGTGCATCAATTCAGATGGCCAGTAGACGCGCTGAGAAGATTTCACAAACGGATATCAGTGCATTGTTACTTGGGGAGAGCGGCACTGGTAAAGAGGTATTTGCGCGTAGTATCCATGAACACAGTCAGCGCAGTGACAAAAGCTTTGTCGCAATAAACTGTGCATCAATACCCGAAAATTTACTTGAGAGTGAGTTGTTTGGTTACGAAAAAGGTGCATTTACTGGCGCTAACAAAACTACGCTGGGCAAAATTGAAATGGCTCAGGGCGGAACTCTATTCTTAGATGAAATTGGTGATATGCCCGTTGGTTTACAAGCTAAGATGTTGCGTTTTTTGCAAGAGCGAGTGATTGAGCGTGTTGGTGGACGAACTGAAATTCCTGTTGATATTCGGGTAGTCTGCGCGACACACAGAGATCTGCATGCAATGGTAGCCGATGAATCATTCCGCGAAGATTTATTCTATCGTATTGGTGAAATCACGATTGAGATACCGCCGTTAAAAGATCGTGATCAAGACGTTATCTTACTCGCTAAGACATTTTTGAATCAGTATTGCTCGGAGTTCAGCGCTAAAGTCAAAGGTTTTAGTGATGACGCTGTAAGCGCGATGCTCGTTCATCCTTGGCCGGGTAATATTCGCGAACTACAAAACAAGCTTAAGTCTGCGGTTATCTTAGCCGAGGGACAACTCGTGACTGCTGAGGATCTGGGCTTGCGCGTATCTGATGCGCCTCAGGAAAAAGAAATTTTAAACTTGCGAGAAGTACGCGAGTTGGCAGAAAGTGCAGCGATTCGAAAGGCTTACATTCGTGCGGACAAGAACATGTCGAAGACAGCCGAACTATTGGGTGTTACTCGACCGACGCTGTATTCATTGATAGACAAGTATCATTTAGAAGACTTAAAAACCGGTGTCTAATGTTGCTTAATGGTTCGCTTTAATATCGATGCGCCAGTTGATCGCTGACACGTGGTTTAACGAAGTGACGGCCGTCAATCGGCCGAAACCAATATTGCGTTCATTGTCGTTAAGTTGATCATCTATGCTAACTGTTTCAGCA
>CAXRGW010000043.1:0-27790 GCA_964230255.1 Alteromonas sp. | reverse complement strand
TGCTTGAAACGCATCAATAGTATCGCTAAAACGGGTCTCCCCTTGGTCTATTACGGTTACGCGATCGCATAATTCTGCAACTTCTTCCAGGTGATGCGTCGAGAAAATAACCGGGACACCTTGTTTTTTCAGTCCTCGGATAAAATCCAAAACGGTCTGTGCAGCCATAATGTCTAAGCCCGTAGTAGGCTCATCCAAAATCACCACCTCCGGACTGTGAACAACCGCCCGAGCGATATTGGTTTTTTGCTTCATACCCGTTGAGAAGTTCTCACTGCGGCGGTCAAGATATTCATGCAACTCGAGTAAATCTGCTAGTTCTTTAATACGCGCTGTAATCGCGTCTTCGGACATACCGTGTAAGCGACCAAAATAGGCGATATTTTCTCGTCCAGTTAAGCGCCCATACAAGCCGGTCGAGCCACTTAAAAAGCCCAGTTTCTGACGTGCTGCCAAAGGCTTATCAATAACGTCTACGCCATTGATAACCACACTTCCCGCATCGGGCTGGAGTGCAGTGGATAACATCCTCAACGTTGTGGTTTTACCCGCCCCATTGGGACCTAGTAAGCCCAACACTTGTCCGTTGTCGCATTGAAAACTAACGTTTTTAACACTGTGAAAAAAACGCCCCTTCAAACGTGGATCTTGGCGTTCTTGCTCACTGAGTTTCTTGGGATTCTCAATGATAAACCTTTTCGCCAATTGATTGACTTCTATCATTCCGTTGTCCTTGTGTTTAGATGGAATAACTGTAATTGCCTTCACTAAGGTAGTATTCGATGTTCTAAATTTATTACAACTTTTTTTCAAAAGTTATTTGCATCTACGAGTGTTGCTGATTAACTTAGCCTCGCAACTATAAAAAATTGAGCCATCAAAAGGACGCGTCAAATGAGTGAAGTTTCTAATCCAATTCAAGCTTGTAGCGAAATTTTCTTTAAACCAAACGGTGTGTTCGCTGCACTAAATGTCAAGCACAACTGGTCCTGGATACCCTTTTTTCTGATCATCGCAGCCTCAATCTTACCTGCGTATGTTTACTTCAACTTTGTTGATTTCGCTTGGTACACAGATTTATTAATCAATGCTAATTACAGCGATGTTAGCCCAAATGAACAAGATGCGATACGCAGCTCCTTATCCGTGGGCGGAATGCTTACTCTGACCACCGTAGGTGGTATTGTTGGCGTGTTGTTGATCAATGCCATCCTTGCTGTGTATTTTAATTTAGTCACCAAATCTGATGAACAAAACACGAATGGATTTACTGACTGGTATGGATTCACATGGTGGATTGCTATGCCGGGTTTAATTAGTGCGTTAATCGCGCTTGCTGTCGTTTCTTTGGCATCAGATCATCAACTGGACCCAGTTTCGTTGACCCCAACATCTGCGGCATTCTTATTTAACGTAGGTATGGACAGCGCTTGGTTTGGTTGGGCTTCGAGCATTCGAATTGAAACGTTTTGGACAATCTACTTAGCCGCTGTTGGTATCGGCCAGTGGACAGGTATACGCGGCAATAAAACCTACATCATCGCCACTATCCCCTTTGTTGTTTTGTGGGGAATTTGGGCATTATTCGCCGCATTTGCCTAATAGTTTTTTCAAGTGTTAAGGTCGCCTTAGCGGCCTAAACACTGAAGTATCGACGTAAAATTCATGCGTTTGTTTTTCAGCCCAGCCCGGCACTCCCAAAAGCGGTAAAGGTTTCAAAGTGTTGCGATTTGCAAACAGTGATGGATTACAAAGCTCCTGCTGTAAAACATCGTCAATTACGATTGAAGATGGCTTTTTCGGTGCTTCTACCATCAACCACTTTGCAGTTAATTGTTTATAAGGGTTGAGTAACATCTCGAAGTTTGCGTGGCCAAAAACAAGCGGCTCAATATCTGTATGCCAACTATCGCTGTTGTCGAATAAAGCCGATATCCAATTGTGCTCAGTTAAATCCTCGATGATTGCAAACGCACGTTCAGTATGACAAACCAATATCAACCCACATTCGTCAAAGTGAGTAATCCGATTGCGCCGCGCTGTGCGCGGATTAACCCCAAACTCAATGATATCTTCTATATGCATGCGGTTTAATACTCGTTTTGACTGCGGAAATTGCAGCCAAATAAGTCCGTTAAAGAAATCATGCCAACTGTCGGCTCGTGTTGGTACACAACCATCTTCAGCAATAATTTGTTCGTAATAACGCCGATCATCAACAAATGCCTGTTGCTCCACAAACATAGGCGCTGACACACAGTGGAAATCACTCGCCAATTGGTTAAGAAGTGCAGCAGTGCCCTGCTCTGCATCGTATTGACTAAGATTAAATTGATTGTAAATGGCTGCCAAGGTCGGATGCACGGTAGCCATTGTGGAAAAGTCGGCCCAAGCAACATTGTGATGGAATACCGATTTGGAGGTTGTTTGCACGGCGCAAATCTCTATACTGCAAAGTCGACTGAAAGGTCGACAGATATTGACATTGGGTTATTGCTAAAGCGCTTGTAACTTTTGCGCCTTGCACTGCTCAATATTCTAACGATAAAAGATATAAATGATGAAATTAAAAATTATTCCAATGTTGCTAACAGCAACCGTTGTTTTGAGTGCTTGTAGTCAACAAGAACCTGAACAAACAACACTGGCCGAACCACAAGTAGAATCAAACTTCGATTCTGTTTACGCAGAAATCAGTAGTGAAAACCTAAAACAACACACCAAAGTTTTGTCCTCGGACGAGTTTGAAGGGCGCTTGCCGGCGACTGCAGGGGAAGAAAAAACCCTAGAATATTTAGTTAATGCATTTACCGAAGCAGGGCTTTCTCCTGGTAATGGTGATAGTTTCTTACAGCCAGTCGACCTGATCCAAATGACTGCTGATCCTGCCATGAGCATGACAATTGGCGACAATGTATTTGCTTATCAGCAAGACATGGTGGCCTCTTCAAAACGCGAACAAGACAGCGTTTCACTAGAAAATTCAGAGTTAGTATTTGTCGGCTACGGCGTTAATGCGCCAGAGTACGACTGGAATGACTACGAAGGTTTAGATGTAACCGGTAAGACCGTAGTTATATTGATTAACGATCCGGGTTTCGAGAATCCAGATTCGGGCAAGTTCCAAGGCACGACAATGACTTATTATGGTCGCTGGAGCTATAAGTATGAAGAAGCGAGCCGTCAAGGTGCTGCTGGTGCTATTATCGTTCACGAGACGGCCCCAGCTTCTTACGGTTGGTCAGTTGTTGCGAATAGTTGGTCTGGCCCACAATACGGTCTGCCTTCGGCTGAAAATGGCGCAAGCCGAGTCGCTGTAGAAGGTTGGTTAACCTTGGAAGCTGCGCAAAAAGTATTTGCGGATGCTGGCTTAGATTTCGCCGTTGAAAAAGCCAATGCTATGCAAGGACCCTATCACAAAGCGATGCCGATTGCCGCAAGCGTAACCGTTAAAAACAGTATTGAGCGTTCGGCGAGCTACAATGTTTTTGCTACGTTACCCGGTACCGAAGCGCCTGATGAACATATCATCTACACAGCACACTGGGACCACTTAGGTAAAGACGAAGGTAAAGAGGGTGATCAAATCTACAATGGTGCTCATGACAACGCGACAGGTACTGCTGCC
The DNA here is from genome assembly GCA_964230255.1 of Alteromonas sp. Classification (GTDB taxonomy): domain Bacteria; phylum Pseudomonadota; class Gammaproteobacteria; order Enterobacterales; family Alteromonadaceae; genus Alteromonas_E. The sequence continues at coordinate 24,162 of CAXRGW010000043.1, read as the reverse complement.
AGTATTGTTATGGCTGAAGCATTTGCCGCATTAAGTGTTAAACCTAAGCGTTCGGTTAGCTTCCTTATTGTTACTGCCGAAGAGCAAGGCCTATTGGGCAGCAAATACTATGCTGAAAACCCCATTATCCCACTCAACAAAACCGTAGCGAATATCAATATGGATGCGATGAATGTGTTGGGTCGAACTAAAGATGTGTCGGTCATTGGTATGGGGAAATCTGAACTTGAATCATACTTAGAAGCTGCCACTACTCGTCAAGATCGAGTGTTAACCCAAGAAGGCCGCCCTGAGGCGGGGTACTATTACCGTTCTGATCACTTCAGTTTTGCCAAACTTGGTGTACCCGCGCTTTATGCTAAAGGCGGTGATCAACCCATTGATGAAGCTACAGCAGAATATCGCAAACGAACCAGCCTAATTGTTACCGGTTGTTATCATCAGGTTTGTGATCAGTTCCGTGAAAGCTGGGATTTCGGTGGAATTGAAGAAGATACTCAGTTGTTATTCGACGTTGGCTTTAACATCGCGAATGCTGAAAGCTGGCCTGCATGGAATCCTACCAGCGAATTCCAACGCCCTTAACGGTAGCTATGTTAAGAAAAAGCGTCAATTTGGGAACAAATTGACGTTTTTTTTTAGATTCCTCTAAATACCACTTGCAATTTCGTCCCACAATGGCAAATTCCGAGTGTGCATAAAAAAAACAACAGCACACAGTTAGGTACCGCAAGTCCCCTATCTTGGGCCTCGACAGAAATCCCGACAAATTAAACCAACAGAGAGAACGCATTATATGTGTGGTATTTTCGGTATCTTAGATATCAAAACAGATCCTATTGAGCTGCGTAGCAAAGCCTTGGAGCTTGCCAAATTGCTACGCCACCGCGGCCCTGACTGGTCAGGTGTTTGGAATAATGACAGAGCAATTCTATGCCATGAACGCTTGGCAATTGTCGATGTCGATACCGGTGCTCAGCCGCTAGTTAATAATGCCGAAAATCACGTCTTAGCTGTTAATGGTGAGATCTATAACCACAAGCAATTGGCACAAGATTTACTGACACCTTATGCGTTCAAAACGCGTTCAGACTGCGAAGTTATCTTGCCTTTATACGCCGAGTATGGCGTCGAATTTATTGACAAGTTAAGCGGTATGTTTGCCTTTGTTCTCTATGACAAAGAGCGAGACTCGTACTTAGTTGCACGCGACCATATGGGTATTATTCCCCTGTATACCGGTTACGACGAGCACGGTAACTTTTACGTCGCATCTGAAATGAAAGCACTGGTGCCGGTATGTAAAACCGTACAAGAATTTCCTCCGGGCCACTACATGTGGAGCAAAACCGGGGAAATCACTAAGTACTATCAGCGCGACTGGATGACTTACGACAGTGTTAAAGACAATACCTCAGATCTTCCTGAGCTAAAGGCCGCATTTGAAAAAGCCGTTAAATCACATTTAATGTCTGACGTGCCTTACGCAGTTCTACTTTCAGGTGGTCTAGATTCTTCACTAGTATCTGCCGTAGCGGCTCAATACGTGGCAAAACGTGTCGAAGACAATGATCAATCAGATGCTTGGTGGCCACGACTGCACTCATTTGCTGTTGGCCTTAAAGGCGCACCAGATTTAGTCGCAGCGCAAAAAGTTGCAGATATGATAGGAACGGTACATCACGAAATCCACTTTACTATTCAGGAAGGTTTAGACGCCATTCGCGACGTCATCTACCAACTTGAAACCTATGACACAACCACTATTCGCGCAGCTACGCCGATGTACTTGATGACACGTAAAATCAAGGCCATGGGGATCAAGATGGTGTTGTCTGGAGAAGGATCAGACGAAATTTTTGGTGGCTACTTGTACTTCCACAAAGCTCCTAATGCTAAAGAGTTCCACGAAGAGACAGTACGTAAACTCGATCGTTTGCATATGTTTGACTGCGCTCGCGCCAACAAGGCAACATCAGCTTGGGGTGTTGAAGCTCGCGTACCATTCTTAGACAAAGAGTTTATGGACGTCGCTATGCGCTTAAATCCGCAAGACAAGATGTGTCTGGATGGCAAGATGGAAAAATGGATCCTGCGCAAGGCCTTTGACGACGGTTCAACTCTCCCAGCTGAGGTGTTATGGCGTCAAAAAGAGCAATTTGGCGACGGTGTCGGCTACTCGTGGATAGATTCAATTCGCGACTATGTCGAAACGCAAGTTACCGATCAGCAATTAGCAACAGCCGAGTTCCGGTTCCCTATCAATACGCCGGATACCAAAGAAGGCTATTATTATCGGACGATCTTCGAGCAATTCTTCCCACAAGAGAGCGCCGCCAAATGTGTGCCAGGAGGCAAGTCAATTGCTTGTTCAACGGTTGAAGCCTTGGAGTGGGATGCCAGCTTTAAGGGCAATGCTGATCCATCGGGCCGTTCTATGAAAGACGTACACGGCAAAGCTTAAATATCAATGGCGCAGCGAAAGTTGCGCCATCTTTTCTCGTCACTCAGGATCGGTATCATTCGCGCTGGAGCTTATCGTAAACCAAAGCCTAGAGTCTTCAGTCGGTGTTTCAGCGGTCAATAGCGGATTCTCTAATTCAAAAACCCGCCGATTCGGAATATCCAGTTGTTCGATAACTGGTTGATAGTGCAATAAAAACAATTGATTAAACGAGCCATCAGCAATTGCTCGTTGTAGACCTGTTTCAATCAATTTCGCCAACGTTGGGTTTGAGCGATTGACGAAAAAATACATTGCCGACGGATAGTATATTGCTAGTGCTTCTTCTAACACTAAGTCTGAACCAATATTATCCATCGCCAGTTCACTATTGATTTCAACAACTGAGCGCGGGAAAAAATCCGCTTGGAAACGAGAGATAACACTGAAGTTATCCATGTATTGAGTCACGCTTTCAACATCAAAACCGTTTGACTGCAATATTTTGGTATCCGGCCAATCTTCCCCTTGTACGGGTATGTAACGCTGTAACGCTGCTAGTGATTGAACTGCAGAAAAAGCCGTTTGCTTGTCGCGGTGAATAATAAAGACACGCCAACCAATCAGACCTTTGTTGATGGGGATACGAATAGGCAAAAGTTCGCTCTCGCGCTGCGCGTCCGTCATACTCCACACCACATTTACCGAACGGTTTTCACGCAACTGGCGTATAGATTTGCCCTGCAGCATTATGCGGTCTGAAGGCTTGAGCTGGTAACGGACCCCCGTCTTATTCAGTGCTAGGGTCAATAATGCAATGGGGTAATCGTTGCGTACATCATTGTCTGTAAGTGCACGAGGATAAGTTATATTCCAAACCGCAGCGTTGACACTGAGCGCAAAGGTAAAGCAGCTCAGAGCGATGCACAGACTGCTTAAACGCTTCATCATACTGTCATTTGAGCGCACATATTGTCCAACGCACGCTCTTCCTCATCGATCACTGATACAATGATATCGAAACCAAATTCTCCGCCTCTCTCAAGCGTATAAGAGGTTGAGCAGCAAAATTTCACATCATTCTTATCGTTACAAATCTGCCAATCTACCGTGGCAAACAAAATCGTGTTAGACAGAGTCATTGCATGCACCACAGAAGCGTTGTGTTTGATCGCATTGGCTTTTTGGCAAGGTTCAAACAGACGAGTTAAGCGGCTGGTAACTTGTTCAGCGCTAGAACAGACTGCTTTTTCTTCTTTCGATACGAATACGCAAGGCACATGGTAAAAAGCCAATAACTCACCGAGAGCAACATCACTCATCGCTTGGCTCAAGGCCAAAAAGAAACGCTCTAATGCTTGTTCGTCTTGCTTTCCAATCACGATTTACTCAATACCTAAATATTTATGTGTTTGTAACGATAGCCGCCAGTTTCGGTCGATACAAGTTTTGATTGCTAAATCTGTCGCACGTGATTTTTGTGAAATAGGCTGCAATGCTATGTGTGTCTCCGCGTCCACCGGTTTTTCTGCGAGCAACTGGTCAAGCTCATCAATATGTTTTTGCATGGCAATCGGGTGTTTAACCTCATTCGCACGTTGCATTGCACTGGCTAATACTTCAAGGCCACCGGGCATATCTATTTTTGGTGATACGGTAACCCAAGTTTCAGCACTGCATAGCACTGTATAGGTTCCACTGGTTTCTATCTGTGCAGTGAAGCCTGTTTTATGTAACGAAGTGGTTAACTCAGTTAAATCATACATACAAGGTTCGCCACCGGTTATCACCACGTGTTTAGCCGTGTATTTGCTATTGCTAAAAGAAGCTATAATGTCGGCGACACTCATTGCTGACCACTGCGCGGTGTCAGTTGTCTTTGCAAGCATATTGGTCACAGGAATGCGCAGCTCGTCCGCTACTTCCCATGTGTGTTGTGTGTCACACCAAGGGCAAGCAACTGGACATCCTTGCAAACGCACAAAGATTGACGGTACACCGGTATATACACCTTCACCTTGGATAGTTTCAAAAATTTCGTTAATTTTTAGCATCTAGTTAAAAAAATACTGTGGATACTTGGGATTTTAACAGGGATCACCTAAACTTCGCGCCTAGATTTGCAATTATTTTTTCAAGGTGTGGCATGACACAACAAGCATCTCAATCCGCCCAACGTGCCGTTGTCGTATATTCAGGCGGTATGGACTCTTATACCTTGTTGCACAAGGCTTTAGCAGAAAAAAAAGAAGTCTTTGCCGTTACTTTTAATTATGGACAAAGACACGCTAAAGAAGTTGATGTCGCAGCCAATGTATGCCGGAAATTGGGGATAACCCATAAGATCGTCGATATTAGTAGCATTAACCAATTAATTGGTGGCTCAGCTTTAACTGATGAAATTGATGTGCCTGAGGGCCATTATGAAGAGCCTTCGATGCAGCAAACGGTAGTGCCTAATCGCAACATGATTTTACTCTCGTTAGCGGTCGGCTATGCGGTTTCCCTCAATGCTAGTCAGGTTCACTACGGCGCTCATTCTGGCGACCATGCGATCTATCCCGATTGTCGTCCCGAATTTGTTGCACAAATGAATGCTGTATGCCAAATCGCTAACTACGACCCCATTGATATTGTCACGCCATACTTGAACAACAGTAAAATAGAAATTCTCACTGACGGTCTACGGATGGGTCTGGATTACGTCCATACTTGGACCTGTTACAACGGCAGAGATAAGGCCTGTGGAAAATGTGGCGCCTGCCAAGAGCGGTTAGAAGCGTTTGCAGAAAATGGTGTCACTGACCCGTTAGACTATGAAATCTGACGGGTCTTTTAGCGCTTGGTTGATTAATTTACTTCTGGCTTTCAGTGATGAAGTATGACAATTCTTTGATGCAGTGGCGCAACACTGGATTTAAACGTGTGTTCTTACCATTCATGATAAACAGCTCGTGATCAAACTTGAACATTTCACCGCTAGCGATAGGCACAAGACCTAGGCTAGCGCCCTGCTCATGGCGCATGTAGTCGGGTAACAGCCCCACATACTCACCAGTCATAATCGCAGACAAACAGGCGTCATATGAATCAGAAAACGTTTGAATAGCTAAACGACTTTCATCTTCAATGTAGTTGGCAGAAGACAACCCACTGATACCGATCGCCGGATAATCTTCAATCCGAACATCCTCTGGCAGAGCAGCATCACGATATTTAGCTAATGGGTGGGTAGGCGCGCAATAAAGTCTTCCTGGACAATGCGTTCCCGTTGGATGGAAGGTAACAGATTCAGGCTTAACCATATCATAAGTTGAGACGACTAAATGACACTCACCTGATACCGCAACGTGTTCAACCTCATTGTACAGTCTGGTTTGAATATTGACGTGAATATCGTCAAATTTTTTCATGGTGCTCTTTACAGCCTTACTGATTGCCAACTGCATCGAAAGCGGCAAGCCTGCCATCATCACAATGGTGATGTGGCCAGAGTAATCATCGTGCAAACTCTTTAAATTGAATACGAAGTTATCGAAAGCGTTAAAAATACGTTTGGTTTCTTGGAAAACCATTTCACCTTCTTTGGTCATTTGGAAACCACCACGACCGCGATGACACAAGACTAGATCGAGGCGCTCCTCAAGCTTTTTAATCGCCGCACTTATATTCGGGCGCTGCATACGAAGCACCGGTTCTGCGGCAGTAAAGCCATTACAACTCGCTACGGCATAAAAAACCCGCAGAAGTTTGATATCAGACTCTTGAAGACGATTTATCATGTGGGACCGTTTTTAGGTATAGTTATTGATACGCTTTGGCTAATATTAGGCAAGGAAGACGCTGAATACAACGGTTTATTCCGCGATTTTTGGTATTTCTTAGGACAACGAGACTATTTGTTTGCGCAGCTGCTCTACCTCATCGCGTAGACCCGCGGCTTTTTCAAATTCTAGCTCCCGCGCATACTCAAACATTTGCTTTTCAATCTCCGCAACTTTATTCATTAATTGTGTAGCATTCATGGCCTTATAGGTCTTTTCTTTTTCCGCTACTTTGCGCAGTTTTATCTTCCCTGACGCAGGGTGAGCACTATCACCTAAATCCATAATGTCGGTAATAGGTTTATTCAAACGCATTGGGGTGATGTTGTTAGCCTCATTGAATGCCTGCTGCTTGGTACGCCGACGTTCGGTTTCATCAATGGCTTTTTGCATACTACCGGTGACTTTATCAGCGTACATAATCGCTTTGCCATTTACGTGACGCGCTGCCCTCCCGATAGTTTGGATCAGCGATTTTTCAGCGCGTAAGAAGCCTTCTTTGTCGGCATCGAGTATCGCAACTAGCGAAACCTCAGGCATGTCCAAACCTTCCCGTAACAGGTTTATGCCTACTAAAACGTCAAATTTACCAATACGCAAATCGCGAATAATTTCTATTCGCTCAACTGTGTCGATATCTGAGTGTAAATACCGAACCTTTACACCGTGCTCGTTGAGATATTCACTTAAGTCTTCTGCCATGCGTTTGGTCAAGGTGGTGATCAAAACCCGCTCGTCTAGTTTGACGCGCTCGCTAATTTCCGACAATACATCGTCAACCTGGGTCGCTACTGGACGAATTTCAATTTCCGGATCTAACAAACCCGTCGGCCGTACGACTTGCTCGACGACTTCCTCACCACAACGATCTAACTCATAATTTCCAGGTGTCGCTGACACGTAGACGGTTTGGGGTGAGATATGCTCAAATTCTTCAAACTTTAACGGCCGATTGTCCAGAGCAGAAGGTAGTCTAAATCCATACTCAACCAAGGTTTCTTTGCGTGATCGATCACCTTTATACATGGCCCCAATCTGCGACACTGTCACGTGTGACTCATCAATAAACATCAGGCCGTCTGGCGGAAAGTAATCAATTAAGGTTGGAGGTGGCTCACCCGGTGCCCTGCCCGACAAATAGCGTGAGTAGTTTTCAATCCCTGAGCAATAACCAAGCTCAAGCATCATTTCAATATCAAACTGGGTGCGCTGCGAAATGCGCTGTTCTTCCAATAGCTTTTGGTTGGACTTTAATTGCTCTTTGCGCTCGCGTAATTCATCTTTGATCTCATCAATCGCATTGAGAATTTTTTCTCTCGGTGTTACGTAGTGTGTTTTCGGAAAAACAGTCGTGCGAATGACCTGTTTGTCCACCGCGCCGGTGAGTGGATCGAAAATACTGATGCGATCAATTTCCTGATCAAATAACTCCACGCGCACCGCATGCTTTTCAGAGTCCGCAGGATAGATATCAATGACATCTCCTCGCACTCGAAAACTACCGCGCTCAAAGGCGATATCATTGCGCTTGTATTGCAATTCAGCCAGACGTCGAAGAATGTCGCGCTGGTCCATGGTATCGCCTTGGCGCAAATGCAGTAACATTTTCATATAGGATTCGGGATCACCCAAACCGTAAATCGCTGATACACTCGCAATAATGACTACGTCACGACGCTCCATCAGAGCTTTGGTAGCCGACAAGCGCATTTGCTCTATGTGATCATTTATCGATGCGTCTTTTTCAATAAATGTATCCGTTGTAGGAACATAAGCTTCTGGCTGATAATAATCGTAATAAGAGACAAAGTACTCAACCGCATTATTGGGAAAGAACTCCTTCATTTCGCCATAAAGCTGTGCCGCTAAGGTTTTGTTATGTGCGAGTATTAATGTCGGTCTTTGAACCTCACTGATGATATTCGCCATGGTGAAGGTCTTACCTGAACCAGTTACACCTAATAACGTTTGCGTTGCCAAGCCATCCTCAAGGCCTTCTACTAGTGATTTTATAGCTTTTGGCTGGTCGCCCGCAGGTTTGTAAGAAGATACCAATTCAAAATCACGACTCATCAAAATACCTATTGCGGCTGTTCATTTAAGCAAGAAAACTCCCGGTTTAATTGACGCTTAAACCAGAAAAACGACAATGTACCCATTAATAAGTTTGCAACGACGCTGCCCCAAAAAATGCCTTCTATGTCGTACAACAGACTGCCCAATAGTGAGATTGGCACAAGGAAAACAAATAAGCGTATAACGCTCAATATAAGCGCAGACATTGGTTTATGCATTGCGTTAAACGAAGAGTTTGTGAGGATCACTATACCCTGTAAACCGTAACCTAATGGCACAATCAACAAGAATAATTGGATCAACTTGGCTACTTCAGGGTCTTGAGTAAATGCCGCGGCAATGAAAGGCGAAAGTAGCCACATCACAACAAAAATACCCAATTGCCAAATTAATACAAAGCGAATCGCAATGCTGTATGCATCCTTAACCCGGTTTAGTCTCTCTGCTCCGAAATTCTGACTGATGAAAGGCGGCAATGACATGGACAATGCAAGTACCACGATACTAGCAATAGACTCGAGTCGATTACCTACTCCCCAAGCAGCAACTGCTGCCGCCCCATAACCGGAAACGATTTTGGTCAGCACACCACCGGCTATCGGCGTTAGCATGTTAGCGCCGGCGGCCGGCAAACCAATTTTTAGAATACCGCCGCTGGTAAATTTCAATTCTTGGATACTGAGCAAACGAGGCAGCATTAAGTGGCGCTTTGTTAACAAATAGAGGATCCAGATAACACCTATCCCCCAGGCAATCATAGTCGCCACAGCCGCCCCCTGAATACCCATCGCAGGTATGGGTCCCCAGCCAAAAATGAGGATTGGATCGAGAATCGCATTAATACCGCCACCAGCCGCCATAATAATACTCGGCGTTTTAGTGTCGCCTGAAGCCCGTAAGACACTGTTGCCGACCATCGGCAATGCGAGAAACACGCCGGCAAAGTACCAAACGACCATGTAGTCCGTAATAAAAGGCATCAAGGGCTCAGAAGCACCAAGCAATGCAAAAACAGGCTCAATGGTAACTAAGCCCACCAGTGCGAGCACGCCCACCATGATAGTAGCGAGCATCAAAGAACCAGTGGCAAATTCCTTTGCATGACTTTGATCGCCGCTACCCAAATACCGGCCAATTATGGCTGACGTCCCTATACCTAGACCAATATTAAGACTAATCAGGGTAAATGTAACTGGGAAAGTGAAACTAATAGCTGCTAGCTGTTCTGTGCCGAGCAAACTAACGAAAAAAGTATCAACCAGACCGAATGTCATTAGCATTATCATGCCGTAAATCATTGGAACCGTCATTTTGCGCAGTGTGAAATGAATTGGCCCATTGAGCATATCTGGGCGTTTTTTGTTGTGCTTATCGACAGACACTAAAATTCTCGAAGGCTGAGGGACAAAAGATGAATCCAAAACATATTATCAGTTATCACATTTGTTCATTAGTACATTTTACGCTTAATCAGAATTTTTTGAGCTGACATTAAACTGACATAATCAACGACTCGGCGAAGTTGTTAAACTTCCCCTCAAGTACAGTAATTTTACCCACAGCAGCGTCAAACCTTTGGCTTAAACTGATAGCCATTTCCCTAAACGGGTGATTTTCCAGTGCAAAATAGGAACACACACAAAAGAAACACACAGGTCCACCCGGCCCAATTGAAACATTTCACTCGATCAACCTCTTTTTTACAAAAAAACATAAACCATTGTTATTAATAGTTATTTTTATTTTTACTGTAATTTATCACGAAAATTTATTGACAGATGAAAATTGATTAAGCCTTGGCCACACAATTTTATTCACAACTTTATCCACAGATTTAGTGGATAACTGACAAAGCCCAATAAAAACGCCATGTTACTGGCAATTGATTAAATATTAGGTAAGTCACCACTAACCTTTTTGCCCCCATTACTTCATGACACTTTTGTTAAACACTGGTCAAACGCACAGTGGTCAAAGATTTTTTAATAACTTTTAGTTAGAGCGCTACGCGTAAATTGCGTAAAACGTAATTTATAATATTTCCAATGACATGCAGAAATGCTAAATCGTATCAAATTTAACCAAACAGCAACTTTATTAAAAAATACTGCAATGCAGTGTTGACACTAACACGCTGGCTCATTAATATTCGCGTCCGTTGAAAAGCAGGTCCCCCTTAGCTCAGTTGGTTAGAGCGACGGACTGTTAATCCGCAGGTCCCCCGTTCGAGTCGGGGAGGGGGAGCCAACTTTTCACGCATGTTGTATTGTTCCCCCTTAGCTCAGTTGGTTAGAGCGACGGACTGTTAATCCGCAGGTCCCCCGTTCGAGTCGGGGAGGGGGAGCCACTCTGTGCAACTACTCGCAAATTCCTCGAAATAACCATAGATTTATCAAGTTGTTAATTGTTGCGTTACAAGGGATAATATACCCCACTTAAATCGCGTAACTTACACATCTAAAAACGACAACTAAAGTTAAATGACAGATTTCTTCGTTTTGTTAGTCAGCACTGTGCTGGTCAACAACTTTGTCCTAGTTAAGTTTCTAGGATTGTGCCCGTTCATGGGCGTATCAGGTAAGCTAGAGACAGCTATTGGCATGTCTATGGCTACTACCTTTGTTTTAACTTTGGCTTCAATGTCATCGTACCTAGTGGAAACGTACATTTTGTTGCCGCTAGGCATTGGTTATTTGCGCACCTTGAGTTTTATTCTGGTTATTGCAGTTGTTGTACAATTTACGGAGATGGTCGTTCATAAAACCAGCCCTACCCTTTATCGATTGTTAGGTATTTTTCTACCACTTATCACGACCAATTGCGCAGTATTGGGTGTAGCGCTATTGAACGTAACCGAACAACACAGTTTCATGGAATCGATTTTTTATGGCTTTGGCGCTGCTGTTGGCTTCTCACTAGTACTGATTATGTTTGCAGCAATGCGGGAAAGATTAGCTGCGGCGGACGTGCCCACGCCATTTAGAGGTGCAGCTATCGCTATGATCACTGCCGGACTGATGTCTTTAGCTTTCATGGGCTTTATTGGCTTGGTGAAGTTCTGATGAGTTTATTATGGGCGCTTTTCGCTATTGGCATATTGGCACTGATATTCGGTGCAGTATTGGGCTATGCCTCAATTCGCTTCAACGTAGAAGGCGATCCACTGGTCGAACAAATTGATGAGATATTACCGCAAACACAATGCGGTCAATGTGGCTACCCTGGCTGTAAGCCATACGCTGAAGCCATCGCCAATGGCGACCAAATTAATAAATGTCCACCAGGTGGCGAGGCGACAATTAAGAAGCTTGCTGAGCTGATGGGGGTTGAAGCAAAACCGCTAGATGCCGCGCACGGTGTCGAAGATATTAAAAAAGTTGCTTTTATTCGCGAAGATGAATGTATCGGCTGCACTAAATGCATTCAGGCCTGTCCGGTGGATGCGATACTCGGGGCCGCAAAACAAATGCATACTGTAATTGTTGATGAGTGCACTGGCTGTGACCTTTGCGTAGATCCCTGCCCTGTTGATTGCATTGATATGGTGCCTGTTAAACAAACCACGCAATCTTGGCAATGGGATTTGAAGCAAACTAACGCTGGTGATATTCCAGTTAAGATGGTGTCTTAAAATGGCCATTTCACCTACTTTCGATACAGTTTTAGAACGCCTGAAACGCCAAGAATTGTGGCAATTTCCCGGTGGTGTGTATCCACCCAGTCAAAAATCACTGAGCAACACCACTGCCATTGCTCGTGTGCAATTGCCAGAGCTTTTGTATGTGCCAGTGCGTCAGCATGCCGGACTAGAAGGCACAATTTGCGTGACGATCGGTGAGCAAGTGCTCAAGGGGCAAGCGTTAACAAACTCAAATACGCCGTATTCTGTGCCAATTCACGCGCCAACATCCGGGGTAATCGTCGCAATTGGTGAACATACCAGCGCTCACCCCTCTGGTGTTCCAGAGTTGACTATCACACTGCGTCCAGATGGCAATGACACATGGACAGATTTACAACCTATTCAACATTATCAGCACCTCGACAAAAGCGCATTAATAGGACGTATTTGTGACGCTGGCATCGCCGGGCTAGGAGGAGCGGGCTTTCCAACTCATATTAAAACCAGTAGCACCAAACCAGTTGAGTTTTTGATTATCAATGGCATTGAATGTGAGCCCTATATATCGTCTGACGATCGGCTAATGCGCGAGCATGCTTGGCAGATACGTCAGGGCATTGACGTGCTCAACCACTTGCTGACGCCTAAATGCATTGTCATTGCCGTTGAAGACAATAAGCCCGAGGCACTTAAAGCGCTAAATATTGCCTGTGAGGACAATCAAGACATGCAGGTAATAGCTGTCCCTACGGTTTACCCTGCGGGCGGAGAAAAACAGCTTATTCAGGTTTTAACTGGGCGCGAAGTCCCCCGCAAAGGTTTGCCCAATGACATAGGCTGTGTAATGTTTAATGTCGGTACGTGTTTCGCCATTGCCGATGCTGTTTTTTCGGGCAAGCCGTTACTTGAAAGAGTGGTTACCTTAACCGGTAATGCGATACAAAAACCGCAAAATGTTTGGGCCTTGCTCGGCACCCCGATTTCTCATTTGCTATCCCACGCAGGCTATTCGCCTCGCGCCCAAAGCGAGCAACAGGTAATTATGGGCGGCCCCATGATGGGCTTTAGTGCTACTAGCTTAGCTACGCCGGTAGTTAAAATTACCAATTGTCTATTGGCGCCTGCAAAACGCGAACTGCCAAATGCGGCAGACGAGCGAGCATGTATTCGCTGCGGCTTTTGCACAGATGCCTGCCCTGCAAGCTTGTTGCCACAACAATTGTATTGGTATAGCAAAGCTAAAAATTACGATAAAAGCCAAGAGTACAATTTGTTCGATTGCATCGAATGTGGCGCTTGTGCCTACGTCTGCCCGAGTGAAATCCCGCTCGTGCACTATTATCGCAAAGTCAAAGCGGAGATCCGCAACCAGCGCGATGAAAATGATAAATCAGAGAAAGCTAAACAGCGCTTTGAGGCACGCAAAGCTCGACTCTTAGAAGAAAAGCGTTTACGCGAAGAAAAACATCGTTTGGCAGCTCAACAACGCAAACAAGCGATGGCTAAAGACGGTAGCGCGCAAGACAAAATTGCTGCGGCTTTGGCGCGCGCAAAAGCTAAAAAAGCACAAGCAGCTGCAGCAAGTGGAGACACAGACCAATCCAATGAAGCTCAGCAACAAGCGGCTGAGACGCCTAGTGTAAATGACAAGCAAGCTAAGGTGGCCGCGGCAGTAGCACGAGCTAAGGCGAAAAAAGCTAAACAGGCATCCTCGGCGCAGCTCAAAGCTGAAGAAGCTTCTGCTTCATCAGATAAACAAGCAAAAGTTGCTGCCGCAGTTGCACGGGCCAAGGCAAAAAGGGCTAATAAACAAGCTGAGTCAGAGCAACAGACGAACGAAGCAACCAGCAGTGAAAGTCAAGTCGTTACTGAAAAGTCATCTGCCGCGACTGATAAAAAGGCTAAAGCGGCGGCTGCAGTAGCCCGCGCTAAAGCAAAAAAAGCAGTTAAAGAAGTGCAACAAACCAAGGACAAAGCGCCCGATAATCAACAGGCTGCTGGAGCCAATGACAATGAAGCCGCACAAACCTCCGAAAAAACAGCTGAGCAAATTAAACGCGAAAAAGTCGCCAAAGCAATTGCCAAGGCAAAAGCTAAGCAAAAAACGTTAGGAGAAAAAGCTGAATAATGAAACTTTCGCTCGCTAGTTCACCTCATCAGCACTTACGCCGCGACACAGGAGCGGTTATGCGATTAGTCTGTTATGCTGCGCTGCCAGGTATCCTCGCGCAAGTCTTATTTTTTGGCTGGGGCGTATTCGTTCAATTAGTACTTGCTGGTATCGTGGCCGTTGCTGCTGAGGCGATAGTATTGATGTTGCGTAAAAAGCCTATCAAACGCACATTACAAGATTATAGCGCGCTACTCACAGGTTTATTGCTTGCCATTAGTATTCCGCCTTTAGCACCTTGGTGGGTTATTGTCATCGGGACTTGCTTCGCAATTATCATTGTTAAGCAGCTATACGGCGGGTTGGGCTTTAATATGTTTAACCCAGCTATGGCAGCTTATGTCATGCTGTTAATTAGCTTCCCAGTGCAAATGACTAACTGGCTGCCACCGCAATCATTGGCAGAGAACAGTACATCACTGATAGATGCTATGTGGGTAGTGTTTACCGGTTATACCGTCGAGGGTTACAGCGTTGCTCAGCTCAAAGTTGATATCGACGGAATTTCCATGGCTACGCCACTTGATCACGTAAAAACCGCGCTTGTTTCAGGGCAAACCGTCTCAGAAGCAACAGATGTTATCTTTATGTATGGTACAACGGGTGCCGGTTGGGTCTGGGTAACACTTGCGTACCTATTCGGCGGCCTAGCATTGATCCAACAGCGTGTTATCGCATGGCACATTCCAGGTAGCATGATTGCCGCCGTTGCTCTAGTAAGTGTGCTGTTTTACGTAGTTGGCCCAGATAATAACGCCTCGCCGTACTTTCACTTAATTAATGGCAGTGTAATTATCGGTGCATTCTTTATCGCTACTGACCCAGTATCTGCTAGTACAACACCACGTGGCCGACTAGTTTTTGGGGCATTAATCGGTTTTTGGGTTGTGATTATCCGAACTTTTGGCAACTACCCCGATGCCGTAGCGTTTGCTGTGGTAATTATGAACATGGCAGTACCTTTAATTGACTATTACACCCAACCGCGTACTTACGGGCACAAGGCATAAAGGTGCGCATCGATGATTAATAACATATATAAAAACGGCGCAATCCTCTCGGTGTTCGCACTAGTAACAACAGGATTGATTGGTCTGACGTTTTTGGGAACCAAAGGTCAAATTGATCAACAACGCAGTGCGCGATTGCAAGCAACCTTGGTCCAAGTAATGCCTGATGAATTCCACGATAACGCCTTAGTAGAGAGTTGCATCTCAATAACAAATGAGGCTTTGTCGGCGGCTGAAAATGTCAGTATTTATCGTGCGACAAAGGTAGGCGAAGCTGCGGGTTTTGTGATTGAAAGCACTGCGCCCAATGGCTACAGCGGCAATATTCACATGCTTGTCGGTGTGTTGCTCGACGGTACTATTACAGGGGTTCGGATACTCGATCACAAAGAAACTCCAGGTCTTGGCGATAAAATCGATTTACGCATCAGCGATTGGATTTTAAGTTTCGATGGAAAAACCGTTAACCCAGATAATGCAGCGTTGTGGGATGTAAAGAAAAATGGCGGTCAATTCGATCAATTCACCGGCGCAACAATCACCCCAAGAGCGGTTGTTAAACAGGTAGAGCTAACCGCTCTAACAGCGGTTGAATTCAGTACTCAATGGCTAGATATGACACCCAATTGCCAAGTTACCCAGGAGATGAGTAATGAGTGATACTAAGACCGAGCTCACAAACCTTACCTGGCAAGGCTTATGGCAGAACAATCCGGCATTGGTGCAATTGCTAGGCTTGTGCCCTTTACTCGCAGTTACAGCAACGATTACCAATGGGTTGGGCTTAGGGTTTGCAACTACCTTGGTGTTAATTGGCTCCAATATCACAGTTTCTTTGGTCCGAAACTTTGTACCCAATGAAATCCGTATTCCGATCTTTGTTATGGTTATTGCCGCCTTTGTTACGGTTATAGAGTTGATCATGAATGCCTACACCTATGAACTCTATTTGGCACTCGGCATCTTTATCCCGCTAATTGTCACCAATTGCGCAATTATCGGTCGCGCGGAGGCTTATGCCTCTAAGAACCCTGTTGGCTATGCCGCATATGATGGTTTAAGTATGGGCTTTGGCTTCACTTTAGTGCTTGTTGTTCTTGGCGGTTTTCGCGAACTCCTCGGCTACGGCACGTTATTCTCTGGTGCCGAGTTATTGCTTGGTGACTGGGCTACTGTATTGGAAATCACGGTATTCACCTCCGAAAATCCTTTCCTCTTAGCTATTTTGCCTCCGGGTGCATTCTTGGCAATGGGGCTAATCATTGCGGCTAAAAATGCACTCGATCAGCGCCTTGAAAAAATTAATGCCAAGCAAGAACAAAGGGTAGTAGAACGTGCTCGTGTAACCGCTGAATAACTGGTAAGTAATGACGACTCAGTAGAGAAAATAGACCAAATTCCAATGACATCAATAACAAAGCAGCAAAAAGTCGCCGAAATTATTAGGATCCTCGACGAGCTATATCCCGAAATTCCTATTCCGCTTGATCACAAAGATCCGTATACCTTGCTGGTTGCTGTTTTACTGTCAGCACAGTGCACTGATGAACGTGTTAATCAAATTACACCTAAGCTATTTGCATGCGCCGACAACCCGTTTGATATGGTGCTAATGAGTATCGAAGAAATCCAATCGATTATTCGGCCGTGTGGACTATCGCCAATGAAGTCCAAGGGAATATGGCACCTGTCTGACATGATCATCAAGCAACACAACGGCGAGGTACCGCAAGATTTCGCAGCATTAGAGGCAATGCCCGCAGTCGGCCATAAAACAGCGTCTGTGGTCATGTCGCAGGCGTTTGGTGTACCTGCATTTCCGGTTGATACCCACATTCATCGCTTAATGTACCGCTGGGGTCTGTCAAACGGCAAAAGCGTTGAGCAAACTGAGCGTGATGCCAAGCGGTTGTTCCCGCGTGAGCGCTGGAATGACTTGCATCTACAAATTATTTATTACGGTCGAGAATACTGCCCTGCGCGCGGCTTTTCTTTGGATAAGTGTATTATCACCCGTCAATATGGCCGTAAAAGCTTCATTAACGAAGTGCTGAAAACTGAAGAAAAAAAACTGAAGAGCAAATCTAAAAAGCGCTAATATCGGCAAGCAAACTGCGTATTCGTATTGTGGAGATTATAGTAATGATTGCCAAGGAATTATCAAAACCGAATGTATTAATTGTTGAAGATGAACCCAGTATCGCCGACAACATTCGTTTTGCTTTGCAATTGGAAGGATTTACCTACGATTGGGTAACCCTTGGAAATCGGGCCCTCACATTATTGAAACAAGAATCCGAAATATTCGACATAGTCATTTTGGATATTGGCTTACCTGATACCAATGGCCTGGAAATCTGCAAACAAATACGCCGCTTTTCCACTATCCCAATAATTTTTTTAAGCGCCAGAGGTAGTGAAATAGACCGCGTTGTCGGTTTAGAAATCGGCGCTGATGATTACCTCACCAAGCCTTTCAGTCCGCGTGAGCTTGTAGCGCGAATTAAACTTAGAATTAAGTCTTCCACATCAATATTGAGTAGTGGCTTTGCACCCTATTTATGCATCAATTCCGAGAAACAACAGTTATTGTTTTTTAATAAGCAGGTCGAACTGACACTCTATGAGTTTGGCATTATTACCACTTTGATGGCATCGCCTGGCAGAGTTTTTAGTCGCGATCAACTCATGGAAAGTGTCTGGCACACACCAGAAGAAACCTATGACCGCGCGGTAGACACTCACATTAAAACAATACGCGCCAAGTTAAAGTCAATTAACGCAACAGTATCGCCCATAGTTACCCATAGGGGTTTTGGATATAGCATCAAGGTACAGGGGTAACATGAGCCTGACCCTGCGGATATTTGTTGCCTACTGCTGCATCGTCGGCTTGGGTGGCATTTTGTTACTCAATAGCTTTGTGAATGAAATCAAACCCAGTCTACGACAAGCGACTGAAGATAGCCTTATAGATACAGCTAATATTCTTGCAGAATTTGCTGCTCCCTTCCTGTCCAAAAACTCTGCTGAAACATCTGAATTTGCTACCGCTGTCGATGCATTTTTGCACCGCAAAGTCGAAGCAGAAATATACTCCATCATTAAACGTAGTAACGAGTTGAGAATCTATTTGACTGACGAAAACGGCATGGTGATCTACGATTCAGCCGGCTTGGCACTTGGTGAAGATTACTCGCGCTGGAATGATGTTTACTTAACCCTTCGCGGTCAGTACGGTGCACGTAGTACCAAAGCGGACCCAAATGACGATAGGAGCAGTGTTATGCACGTAGCGGCCCCTATCCGTCACAATGAAAAAATCGTCGGTGTTGTAACAGTTGCACGGCCAAACTACACCTCACAAAAGTTTATCGATAATGCTTACCGACGTATCTTAACCAAAGTGGCATTGATAACTTTATTGTCTCTAGCGGTGGCAATGGTCATTGCATTCTTACTCACTCGTTCAGTTAAAAAGCTGGTGAATTACGCTGATGAAGTTAGTCATGGTAATAACATAAGTTTACCTAAGGTATATGAAAGCGAACTAGCGAGTCTAGGTAATGCAATTGAAAACATGAAAGTGAAGCTAGAAGGCAAAGCCTATGTCGAGCAATATGTTCATGGTTTGACCCATGAACTCAAAAGCCCAATTTCCGCAATTAAAGGTGCTAGCGAGTTATTAGGGCCAAATGTACCTGCAGATATGTTTGGTCAATGCGTAAATAACATAGAAACTGAAATAACTCGCATGGACGCCGTTATTAATCGACTACTCGAGCTTGTAACTGTAGAGCAGCAACAAGCGCTAAAAGCACCTGGTGACGTTGAGCTTATCTCAGTAACCCAAGGGTTAATTACCTCAAAGCAAACCGAAGCGCAGCACAAGTCACTGACTATTGAGTTGGTATCACCAGAGTCAATCAATATCAGAGCAGACGCACTATTGATCCGTCAAGCAATTGACAACCTGCTGCAAAACGCTATTGATTTTGCGCAGGTTAACAGCGTTATCACAGTAGAAGTTGAACTTGCCGACATGGTGGTTATTCGCGTATACAACAAAGGTCCACAAATCCCGGATTTCGCTCTAGACCGTATTTTTGAACGTTTTTACTCGTTACCCAGACCGAATAACAATCGTAAAAGTAACGGTTTAGGATTGTGTTTTGTGAAGCAAATCGCTGAACTTCACGCCGGTAGAGTCTCCATCAAAAATCGCACTGACGGCGTTCAATCGAGTTTGTACATACCCGCAAATTAATTGTGGTTGCACACGCAATCCACATAAAAAGCTCATATATGTTCCATATGCTTTGCGCAACATGGAGGAACACCTATGATGCAAAAGACACTAACACTAAAAATAGCTTCAATCGTCATTTTGAGTTTATTGCTATTAATTCCTTTAGCTCTAATCAGTGGTAAAATAGACGAACGTGCAGCCTATCAAGATGAAGCCAAATACTCGGTAAGCCGCAGTTGGACTGGCCGACAATCATTCGCACCTGGCCTAATCCACATCCCCATTGCGGTCCAAAGAGCGATAGTAACTAAGAGCAACGATGCCACCAAACAAGTCTTCGTCACGGAGCATTTAGAGCTTCTGTTTATTCCCGAAAACATAGATTTGAAAGGCGTCATAACGACTAGTTTTCGCAAGATTGGGATTTATGAAGTGCCAGTTTACACAGCTCAACTCACCGTTAGTGGCAGTTTTAATAGTGAGAAAATCAATCAGCGACTAGCGGCATTGGCGTCGGAATATCATAGTATTGACGTTGGTAAGGCGCGGTTTGTTAGTCTGGTGTCGGATACACGAGGTATCAATACACAACCAAAATTGAAGTGGCAAGCTGAGGAGTATGCGTTTTTGCCTGACGCTGGATTTCACGGATTAAGTGGTATTCACGTAACAGTTCCCATCCAAGAAATTCCTACTATTTTAGACTTTTCCTATCAGCTTAACCTGCGCGGTATGGAGTTGATGTCTATTATTCCTTCGAGCCTACAAACGTCAATTAAGCTATCTTCTGACTGGCCTCACCCACAGTTTGTTGGTGACTTTTTACCCCTTCATAGTGATATTACTGACTCTGGGTATACCGCTAATTGGCTAATAGGCTCTCTGGCAAGCAATATTGCAGCAAAATTCTCAGAGTGTGAAAGCGGTGATTGTGGCCAAGTATTAACAGGGAAAGTCGGTGTGAATCATATCAATCCCGTTGACATATACGCCCTGTCCGACCGCTCAGTAAAATATGGCATTTTATTCATTGGCCTGTGTTTCATCACATTTTTCATCTTTGAAACAGTAATGAAATTATCTATTCACCCGATTCAATATGGTTTAGTCGGTTTAGCCAATGCAGTGTTTTATTTGTTGTTAATTGCGCTATCCGAAACCATGGCGTTTATGCTTGCATACGCTATCGCTAGTATCGCTTGCGTAACGCTAATTTTCATATACCTTAACGCCATCTTGCCAAATAAACTGTGGTTGTTCATTTTCGTAGGCCAGCTAAGTGGCTTGTACACGTTGCTTTACACCATCATTAATATGGAAAACTTTGCGCTACTAATGGGGTCAATACTGACTTTTGCGGTACTTGCTACCTTGATGACCACGACTAGAAATATCGATTGGTACCAATTAAGTGAGTCGAATCCAAAGGCTACTAAAACCGAGAATCCGTCTTAATTTTGTCATAAGATTCAGGCACTATTATATTTTACTGCCACTATTCAGGGGTTATTCATATGCGCATGTTACACACCATGTTTCGAGTCGGTGATTTACAACGTTCGATCGACTTTTATACTCAAGTGATGGGCATGAAATTACTGCGCCAAAGTGAGAATACTGAGTATCGTTATACGCTCGCATTCGTCGGCTATGCCGATGAATTAGAACAAGCAGTCATCGAGTTAACTTATAATTGGGACACCTCTGAATACGAGCATGGCAACGCCTTTGGTCATGTAGCCTTTGCAGTCGATGATATATATGCGCTATGTGAACAAATTGGCGCTAAGGGCGGTGATGTATATCGCCAACCAGGTCCAGTAAAGGGAGGTTCAACCGTTATTGCTTTCGTACGCGATCCCGACGGTTACGCGATTGAGTTAATCGAGAAAAAATAGCGTGGGTAGGTTATCCAAGTGGACTTTGGCCGCGCTGTTGTGGGGACTATTGATAGCACTTTCTGCCCATTGCCAAGCGGCAGGAAAAAAGGATAAGCCAATCACTATTGCTCACCGTGGCGCCTCAGGACATTTGCCTGAACATACCTTAGCGGCCGCGATATTGGCATACAATCAAGGTGCTGACTACATCGAGCAAGATTTGGTCATGACTAAAGACAATGTATTAATTGTCTTACACGATATCCATCTCGATACCACCACCAATGTCAAAGACTTGTTCCCGCAGCGCGCTCGCGATGATGGTCGCTATTACGCCATCGACTTTACCTTACACGAGATCCGACAACTAAGCGTTCACGAACGCCGTAATCTGGCCGGGAAAACCGTGTTTCCACAGCGTTATTCAGGCAAGGCATCATTTAAAATTGCGACCTTCCAAGAGCAGATTGAAACCATCGCTCTGCTCAACAAAATCTATCAAAATGATGTTGGGCTTTACCCCGAAATTAAGGCGCCTGCATGGCACAAAAAACAAGGAAAAGACATTGCCAGTGCTATCCTTACCGAGCTCAGAGAATACGACTTGGACACACCGACAGCTCGCGTTTTTTTGCAGTGTTTCGACTTTGAAGAAACCAAGCGTTTGCGTCATGAACTAAACGCTCAAGTAAAATTAGTCCAGCTGATTGGCGAGAATGATTGGCAAGAATCTACAACTGATTACGACCACTTAAAAACTTATGCAGGGTTGCAGGAAATTGCTCAAGTTGCACAAGGCATTGGGCCTTGGTTTGATCAATTGATAGATACGCAAACCAAGCAATCAACCGGGCTAGTATCACGCGCGCAGCAGCTAGGTCTAACGGTCCACCCCTACACTTTTCGCGCCGACCAACTGCCAAGCGGCCTAAGTGCCGATGAGACACTACAGTTGTTATTCGAAACGTTAGCTGTAGATGGGGTGTTCACCGACCAAACAGACGTTGTTATTAAGTATTTGGCCAATTAAGGCTTAGCCATTCTAATCACAACGCGACGGTTTTGGGCACGGCTCGACTCGTTGGTATTCGGCGCAATGTGGCGACGCTCACCATGTCCGGTTACGTCAATGCGATCCGGTGATACGCCCATACTGGCGAAAAAATCACGGATTTCGTTGGCACGGCGAATTGACAACTGCTCGTTATTCCAACGGCCACCAAAGCTGTCAGTGTAACCATCCAACAAGACTAACTCTAAGTCGCTGTCTTCTTTTAGGTAGTCACCAATCATTTGCAAGCGACGTTGCGAATACTTGGTTAAGTCAACACTGTTTTTCTTATAACTCAATACCGAGTAAGCAATGTCATCAAAACTGTAAGGGAGAAGATTTGCAACACAATCCACAAATTCACGGTAGGCTGGCATGAAGTTAGCGGCATTTAAACCAACGGATATGTTGTCGTATTGATTGTACCAATCTTGATAGTAAATCGTCGGCCAAAACCCTTTTTCAAGTTCACTGAGCATGGTCCAAGCTGTTTGCTCGGGTAAATCACCATTGTATTGGGTGCGGATGGTCATATCGGCGAGCGGCTTTTGCTGTTGGCCAGGCATCCATTTTGGTGGAACAGAATATACAGCAGCGACACCAAAGCGTTTCGGCAACAGCAGCATGTCTAATTCAAACATCATATTGAGTTGCTTTGATGCTTCACTGGTAAAAAATGCATCACCATAACCGGGAATATTGTGGTTGAGATGACACGCTATACGAGTGTTTTCTGTGACTTGCCAATCAGACTGTTCAACATGGGCAGCATATTGGCGCAGATTGGCCAACGAAGACGTTGACAGCACAGCTAGACCTACCAATACACTCAATCTGATTTTTAATGACATACATACTCCTACGGGCTATGCCTGTTTATCGACATTTTGCGTTAAAAGTTGAGTTAACCGCTGGATAGATCTCAGCGATATTGTCATACTTCTCGTAATTACTTTACGCCGAAGTTCTTCTCAATGAAATGCATTATTGGGTTCTCGGTCAATTTTTTCCATATAAGTTGCATAAATGACATATCACCATCAGGCATTGGTCGATCGATTCCGCGGTTACTTCCCCGTTGTCATTGATGTTGAAACAGCAGGTTTCAACGCCAAAACAGATGCGCTCCTTGAAATAGCGGCTGTTACCGTTAAATACGACGAATTCAATATGCTGCAACCCGCTCTCATGTTCCACCGGCACATCGAACCGTTTGAAGGTGCGAACTTAGAGCAAGCTGCACTGGATTTTAATGGGATTGATCCCCATTGCGCATTACGCGGTGCCGTAGCCGAACCTGAGGCAATGAAAGACTTGTGCAAGACCATTCGCAAAGCACAAAAGGCGGCCGACTGTCAGCGCTCCGTAATTGTTGCCCACAATGCCAGTTTTGATCAGAGCTTTGTCAATGCTGCAATCGAGCGTTGCGATATAAAACGCACGCCATTTCATCCTTTTGTGTCGTTTGACACTACGAGCATAGCCGCACTAACTCTTGGGCAGACTGTTTTAATCAGAGCATGTCACGCGGCCGGTATTCACTTTGATGCCAAACAAGCGCACTCAGCACTTTATGACGCTCAAAAAACGACTGAACTGTTCTGTTATATGATTAATCGATGGCAAGCATTGGGTGGCTGGCCACTGGCTGACGAAGACTAGACTAAACCTAAACTAAGACATAAAAAAGCCGCAATTAGCGTAATGCCGTTCACTTAAGGAGAGCGGCATTTTTCTTTTTGGCAACAGGGTATCGATTTTTAGATACCTTCAGCACTCTAGGATAACTTCGCTCTCGTTTGCCCTCCAACTTGAATTGACTCGCATTTCTTTCGAT
>CAXRGW010000042.1:0-42005 GCA_964230255.1 Alteromonas sp. | reverse complement strand
CCTAAGCCTTTTAACACTTCGGTTAAGCGACCTTTCTTACCCATGTAGTGGACACGGATTTCATCCAGTGATTTTGTAGATTCTGTTTCTTGTATGCGCGCAATCGCTTCCGCTAAAATATCATCAACCTGTTGCATGCTTCCCCCTTGTGCGATCAAACCGGCTCTATAACCAAGAACACCTGTATTCTGACACCATCGGCCTTTTTCCAGCGTCATCACAAATACATGTGAAGTGATCTTTTGTACAAGATTGCCAGGCTACGCTCGCAATGCCCATTTTTAATCAATTTCAGAGTGTTTAAGGTAACTTGCTCTAGTACTCGAGAAGCCCAAATTAGTAGACAAAAAAATAGGGGCGACTGCCCCTACTTTCTTGCCTTAGCCTTCACTGTCGTGAATATGCTTAGTGTGCAAGTGCTGTTTTAGCTTGCTCAACCAATGCTTTGAAACCTGCTTGATCGAATACAGCGATATCAGCCAATACTTTACGATCGATTTCAATAGATGCTTTTTTCAAGCCATTGATAAAGCGGCTGTAACTTTAACCACTTTGACGAGCTGCAGCATTAATACGGACAATCCACAATGCACGAAACTGACGCTTTCTTTGACGACGGTCACGGTATGCGTATTGACCTGCTTTAGTAACTGCCTGGACAGCTACGCGATAAACACGACTGCGGGCACCGTAGTAACCTTTAGCCTGCTTTAGTACTTTTTTATGACGTGCGCGTGCGATTACACCGCGTTTTACTCTAGCCATGATTCAGTCTCCTTGTCTTAAACGTACGGCAACATGCGTTGGATAAGCTGAGTATCCGCATCATGAACCAATTTCTTGCCACGCAAATGGCGTTTACGCTTAGTACTCTTCTTCGTCAAAATGTGACGTAAGTGAGACTGTTTACTTTTGAAACGGCCTGAAGCGGTTTTACGAAAACGCTTGGCTGCTCCACTGTTGGATTTCATTTTAGGCATTGCTAAAACTCCGCATTGTTAAATTTAGGCCTCTGTACGTGCAGTCGTACTTAACCTAGTTAAAATATGCAGCAGGGTGATTAAAGGTTGCAGAGCCCTTAATACTTGTAAACCACTACTACTTCTTAAGTGGGGCGAGCACCATGATCATCTGACGACCCTCTACCCGTTTCGGGAAAGACTCGCAATTAGCAATGTCTTCTAAATCGGTTTTAACGCGATTTAGCAAATCAATGCCGATGTCTTGGTGAGCCATTTCACGTCCGCGGAAACGGATCGTAACTTTGGCCTTATCACCACCTTCTAGAAAGCGACGCAGGTTGCGCAGTTTTACCTGGTAATCGCCTTCATCAGTGCCAGGGCGAAATTTAATCTCCTTGACCTGAATTTGCTTCTGCTTTTTCTTTTGCTCTTTTTGAGCCTTGCTTTTTTCAAAGAGGAATTTGCCATAGTCCATTACTTTACAGACTGGCGGCTCAGCATTCGGACTAATTTCTACCAAATCTAGGTTGGCATCGTCGGCAGACTGCTGTGCTTCAGCAAGCGTTACAATCCCCACCTGTTCGCCTTCTTTTCCGATTAAACGGACTTCTCTAGCGGTAATTTCGTCGTTAATGCGGGCTTTATCGCCCTGAGCCTTATTATTAGCGCCTTTAATGTGCTATTCCTCCAAAAATTAAGTCGTTTGTTTGAGCCCATTTCTTTGAACTTTGTGGGCTCAAACGCTGTCACACACAACGAAGCTAATTAATCAGCTTGGCTTTCACATCGTTGCTAATCATCTCAATGAACGCATCGATTGACATTTTTCCAAGGTCTTCGCCCCGTCGAGTCCGCACCGCAACTGCATTTTCTTGCATTTCGGCATCACCGACTACCAGCATGTAAGGGACACGCTGTAATGTGTGCTCGCGGATTTTAAAGCCAATCTTCTCATTTCTCAAGTCAGACTTTGCTCTAAACCCTGATTCTTGTAGTTTTTTTGCAACTTTTTGCGAATATTCGCTTTGTTTATCGGTAATGTTGAGCAAAACCGCTTGAGTCGGTGCCAACCACGTTGGGAAGAAGCCCGCAAACTCTTCAGTTAAAATTCCAATAAATCGCTCAAGTGAACCTAAGATAGCTCGGTGAATCATAACCGGTACTTTGCGCTCGCCATCTTCAGCAACATAAGTCGAGCCCAAGCGCGCAGGCATCGAGAAATCGAGCTGAACAGTACCACACTGCCACGCACGATCGAGGCAATCATAAAGCGTAAACTCAATCTTAGGACCGTAGAATGCACCTTCACCAGGTAAGTATTCAAAAGTAATCTCATTTTCAGTTAGCGCATCGGCTAACGCTTTCTCTGATTTATCCCAAACCGCATCGTCACCAATGCGTTTCTCCGGGCGCGTCGATAGTTTGACTTCAATCGACTCTTTAGTGAAACCAAAGCTCTTGTAGGTATCGTAAACCATATCGATACAGCTACTCACTTCAGCCAATATTTGCTCTTCAGTACAAAAGACGTGGGCATCATCCTGAGTGAAACTACGGACGCGCATAAGTCCGTGCAGTGAACCCGATGGCTCGTTGCGGTGAACAAGACCAAATTCAGCCATTCGAAGCGGCAGGTCGCGATAGGATTTTAGCCCCTGATTAAACACCTGCACGTGACCCGGACAGTTCATGGGTTTAACCGCATATGTGCGCTTTTCAGACTCGGTCGCAAATATGTTTTCTTGGTACTTATCCCAGTGACCAGATTTTTCCCACATACTGACGTCCATGATCATTGGCGCGCGGATTTCATCGTAACCATACTTAGCTTGCTGCTCACGAATGAATTTTTCTAACTCTTTGTAAATGGCCCAACCATCGGTATGCCAAAACACCATACCCGGTGCTTCTTCTTGCCAGTGCCACAAATCAAGCGCTTTACCAATCTTACGGTGGTCTCGCTTTTCAGCTTCTTCTAAACGCTGTAAGTAGGCCTTAAGTTGTTTCTTATCACCCCACGCAGTGCCGTAGATACGCTGAAGCATCTTATTACTACTGTCACCACGCCAATAGGCACCCGCGACTTTCATCAATTTAAAGTGATGACAAAAACGCATATTGGGTACGTGTGGACCGCGACACATATCAACGTATTCTTCGTGATAATAAAGCCCTGGCTGATCATCTTTGGCGATGTTTTCATCCAAAATTTCGACTTTGTACGTTTCGCCCCGCGCCTCAAATACGTCACGAGCCTCTTGCCACGTAACTTTCTTTTTCACAACGTCGTAGTTGGTCTTAGCCAACTCCATCATACGCTTCTCGATTTTAACCAAGTCATCATTTGACAATGACTCAGGTAAATCAACGTCATAATAGAAACCATTATCAATGGTTGGCCCGATAGCCATTTTAACGGTTGGGTACAATTGTTTGAGCGCGTGACCAATCAAGTGCGCACAAGAGTGACGGATAATTTCCAAACCGTCTTCATCGCGGGCTGTGATGATACTCAATTCAGTATCGCTTTTGATCATGTCGGTTGCATCGACACGCGCGCCATTGACACGACCGGCTATTGTTGCCTTGGCTAAACCAGGGCCGATATCCATAGCGACATCTAATACGGAAACAGGGTTGGGAAATTCGCGTTGGCTTCCATCAGGAAGAGTTATTACAGGCATGTTAAGTCCTACACAGTGGTGACACCTACTATGTGCCACTTGCTAAAATTAAAATGATAAAGGCAATAAAAAAACACCCTTACAATGGGTGTTGCGCTGGCGATTATAACCTTATCCATGCCAGATGCAACGCAACGCTTAATTACTCTTGTAAGATCTAAAAATTCGGTCTTTAGATCAAACTAGAACAACGCAGCTTTTCACATTGACCATACTTTATGCTCAGGTTTTGTTTGAGTTAAGCTATGTGGCATTTCATCAGTGATCAAATCAGTCAGGAAATCGGCGAGGTTTTCATCTGCGAGAACACTAAAAAAATCCATCAGCAACACAACCATAATGCTTATGTCGTGCGCAGTAGTCAAAAGCGCTTCTTCGTGAAAATATGTGAGCGTTCAAGTCCATTAACAGAAACAGTCACGCCGCTTAGTGCAGAGGCCAATGGACTTAACGCCATTGAAGATACCAGTACAATTACAACCCCAAAATTAATTCGCCATGGGCAATTCGAAGAAAATCAGCGCTATTACGAATACTTAGTGTTGAAGTTTGTCGCGTTTGAATCGCCCACAGAGCAGCTATGGGCTCAAGCAGGTGAACAGCTCGCTCAAATGCACAAACAGTCAAACGAGTCTGCGCTTCGCGCTGGTGACCCGCGGTATGGTTGGACGTGCGATAACTTCATAGGGCCAACATTACAGAAGAACAGTCAAACCAACAATTGGGCAGAGTTTTTTATTCAAAACCGGCTCGTTGGCTTGGCCAACCAGTTAACAGAATGCACGCAGCTAATCAGTCCTGAGGTATGGCAAAAAATTTCTGAAATTTTACGTACTCATCAACCTGAACCCTGCTTGTTACACGGCGACTTATGGAGTGGCAACCTTGGTTTTTGTCGACAGCAAGTAGTGGTGTTCGATCCGGCGGTTTGGATTGGCGACCGCGAATTTGACCTTGCTATGGCGGACTTATTTGGCGGCTTCGCAAAACGCTTTTTTGCCGCTTACGAAGATGTATGGCCACTACCAGAAGGCTATGCTCAAAGACGATTGGTTTATCAACTGTCACCAATACTCAATCATGTATTAATGTTCGACAGAGACTATATTTCACAACTTAACTTACTGCTCGATAAAATCATCGAGGCATAGAATGCGAACCATTAATCAAATACATAGGGACAGCCACCATAGTGATTAAACTTATCATCCCAACGTTGCACGTCATTGGCGCGCCGCCACCACGCATGGAAAAACTGCATCAAACATGGCCTTTGTTCAAGTTGCAGTAATAATGTATCTGACTCATTAACCTGGTCGTACTGTGGATAGCCTGTCGCACTACCCCAATGTTTTGCCCCAGTTTGACCAGCAAACCATTGTCAATACTCGGTTATCGTTAACCATTGTTGAGACTCCGCCTGCCACACCCACAACGAATCAGGTCCACCTTCGCCATGTATCGAGCCGTGCTCTTGAGCAGATATCGTTCCCGCCCAAAGGCCCCAAATCACTATTAAAATTCGCATCATAATTTTACCTACTCGCTTATATAGTTTATTCGAGCGCGACAGCTACAAAATTATTTCAACAAAAGCTGAACTGAGTGGTTATTTAATTCATAATAAAGGCTATGAAAAACAGATTGCTACGATTAAAAGGTTTTCTTGCCATCTTGGTTTTAGCAGTGGCGGTTACCGGTTGTTCACGCCATCAAGAACTGCCCGATGCATTGCAAGAATACCATTCCCGCATGGCTCGTGTACTTGAAACTGATGGTCTTGAGATTACCTTTGTTCACAGTCACGCGTTTCCAACAAAGCAATCGATGTTTATTCGGCCGCAAGACGTTAGCATCAATGTTCGAGAATTTTTAACCTTACCCGAGTGCCGTTTAAACACCATAATTGCTGAACGGAACACTGCTCTTGGCAAGACTCAGTTACCATCCCAACGATATGTTTATGAAGTGAGTTTACTCACTGCACTGAAAGAATGCATTGCAGCTACGCCCTCCGCTGATATGCGAGAAAAACTCAACACTTTACTCAGCGTAAAACAACAAAACCTGCCAATTAACTACTCTAATTTATTGGCCATTAGTGAAGAGATTTATCTGAGTCTAACTCAATCTCCTGGGTTTATCAGTGGCAATGTTAGCGATGGTTTTAACGAAACGCATACCGCATGGCAGTACCTAACAACCATTGACTCAAAGAGTGTTGCTGATGTTGATTCATCTCGACTTGAGAATGAACTGAAAACTGTTGAGCAATTTCGATTGTTGGCCAGACAATGGCGATCTCAAAAATTGCTATTTGATTGGTTAACAGCCAGTAATATTTGGTTGTCTGCCCATATTGATGATTGGCAATGTAAAAGCTTACAACAACAGCGCAAAGCAACCACATTGCGCAATGTGTTTTCTTTGTTTTTCGTCGAAAAAATTCAACCAATAGCTAGTCAAATCAATCATTATCACTACCAACTGATACCGATAATGGAAAAACTGATAACTGACCCATCGATTGAAAAAACATGGCGAGAATCTATCAACCTTCACCTAACCGTACGACACGAGCAGTATAGGGAAGCATTGATGGAACACATAAACACATGGCAAGCACTGTTTAAAAAATGTGGTCTCGCCCCAGGTCGCCCAAGCTAGCTATTTAACCTACTATTCGTCAGGCAGATTTCTGGTGTTCGTGCTCTAAGCTGATTGATGCAGCTTGTTCAGCTTGCAGCTTGTCGAGTTTTTTTAATTTCATTATGCGCGCACCAAATATACGCTCAACGTTTTTACGGCCGAGATAGGCGATTGGAGAATACGGATATTTCCGTTTAAAAAATTTTGCTAATTTCACAGTAACCCTCAATTATTGACTTGTTGATTTCAGGTCGCTACGAAAGACTTCAAGATATCATTGACGTTCGAAATATTGCGCGTTGTTATTTTTTTTATATTTCGATTAAGTATGCGATTCGGACTAATTATTTTTAAACGTCCATCGCACTAAAACTACGACAAGAAAACACCTCGCTTTCGTTAAACCGCTGTTAAGTATAGTACAGAAGCCGCGTAAATGCTGGGTTTTGTTGCAATTCTTTAAAATGGACCGCAGATTCAGTCCCTAATTAGTACACAAGAATACCCATTCGGAACTGTTTTTTTAGATGCGGTTTGATCTTATTTTAGAATCGCAGGAGAATTCAGTTCGGCAGTTCGTGCTGTCTCAACGTCGCGTAAAAGACGCAGCACATTACCACTCCAGATCTTGGCAATATCGCCTTCGCTGTAACCGGCATCAACCAGTGCTTGAGTGATCTTTGGCACCATAGTTACGTCAGACATACCGTCTACACCACCACCGCCGTCCCAGTCTGCACCAATACCCACGTGGTCTACGCCCACAAGCTCAATGATGTAAAGTAAGTGTTCTTTATATGTCTCAAAGCTTGAACGCGGTGCGGGAATTTCTTTATCAAGAATTGCTCGTTCAGCGTTATAAGCGGCTTTCTGAGTTTCTGACATAGCAAAATAATCAGCACCGTACTTCTCGCTTAACATCGCCAGCGCCGCAGCCCTTTCAGGACTGGGCGTTAATTCTTCTAGGTAGCCAGGAAATGCGTTAACATGCACTACTCCGCCGCTTTCAGCTAATTGAATTAACAAATCATCGGGTACATTTCGCGCATGCTCATAAACACCATCAGGACCACTGTGCGACAAAATAACAGGCGTTGTGGATACTGCCATCATATCGCGCAGTGCGTCATCTGATGCATGTGAAGCATCAACAATCATACCGAGACGATTGGCTTCTTTAACTAACGCTTTACCCAGTTCACTTAAGCCGCCATGGATAGGTTCATCGGTTGAGCTATCGGCAAATTGATTGGCGCGGAAATGAACCAAGCCCAACATGCGTAAACCACCCGTGTAAAAGACCTCAAGCAATGACAAATCCTCACCCATCGGATAAGCATTCTCCATGCTCTGAAACACAACAATTTTACCCGCATTGTGAATACGCTCTGCGTCATCAGCAACGAATGCTAATTCGACTTCATTTTCGTATTTTGCAGCCAATTCGCGGATCGACATTTGACGCAACAACGCTGATGTACGCGCCTCGATATAGGCAGCCTTATTTAATGGACCAGGCGCCGTATAAATGACCCAGAAACCACCGTCCAATTGTCCTTCTCGCAGTCTGGGTAAATCCGCGTTAGTGCGGTCCTCATAATAACTGCCTCTCACACTAAAATCGTAACTATCGCGATGAAAAAGCGCAGGTGTGTCTAAGTGTGCATCCAAGGTTAATAGTGAAGAATGGAGCGAGCTTTCAAACATATTCTCTGTGCTTGCCTCGGATTCAGTAGCTGCTTCACCACAAGCAGTCAACAATGCCACTAAACCAATAATGCTGAGTCTTTTCATATCTATCTCTTATTTAATAATATCCGTTAAGGCTATACCTATGCCAAAGCGTGTTTGACTATAATTGTAATCAACTAGGCTGTCACCATAACCAGAATATGCCGTTGCATAGCCCCTTAAACGACCAAACAATCAAAAGGTAAACCCAAGTTCGGCTGAACCATTCTTGTCGCAAAATCACGTCGGCCCAAGAATGTAAATTCAAGATCATCCCACTTGTAGGCTAACCCTAGCTCAAATCGCCCCAAAAAATCATCAATATCAGGGTTATCATTGCCGCATGGATCAAATTCTTTCGGATCTTCGCTTAAGTGCACCCATGGTCTGAAACTCAAAGCAAAATCGTCTTTTTCAAATACAAACTGCGCATGCACTCAATTCCAGCTGCGTGACACTATTTGGCTACGCCCATTAGACTGATGTTTAATACCAACAATCATCGCGGTATTACCATCAAATGGCTGCCAACCTAAAGGTGTGAAGTAAAAGAGTTCAGATTGATAATTAGTTTCACGAAACGGCTTGGAAATGTTGTTAGCATATATTTGCCACCAAGCTTGTAATGTAAAACCAAGAAATAAGCCGTCACCTTTTACGAATAGGCAGTTTTCGAAAATAGGCACTTTCAAGCTGATTTGAAATTTTGCTTCGAAATCGTCAAGATTCTCAAAAAAACCGTCATTACATTGATAAGCATCACGAATAATTGCATTAGTCGAGTAGGCTGGCAACATGCAATTCATCTTGTGTGGCGCTATCACATAAGAATTAAATGCCGTCAAACGCTCGCACGACAGGCGTGTGCTAAGCGTCCCATCGTTATCGCCCGTGGTACCATTACCATCAATTTCGATAACATCCTCAAAAGCTTGTTGTTGAAGGCACAGAGCCTTTACTTGTGCTATCGAACGCGTCTGATCACCTGTGTTGATCTCGCGGAATAAACAGGTTTCAAGTTCAGATTGAGCAAACGCATGAGGACTGTGATAAAGGCCCAGTGACACTAACACACTCCAAAGTTTGTTGTAACTCATAACAGATCCTGTGCAATGATTATTAGTCATTGTTGCCTTCCTGATAAGCCTCACGGGCTATTTCGGTGTTAAAAGTTATAAATGCATGGATCGCAACAAAAGCAAAAAAATAGAAAGCTCTGCTTGGTATCCTTCCGCCAAGTCATTGAGGAGCTTGCCGATTGTCTTATCTTGGCCCCCTCGTTATACTCAAACGCGAACGATTAATGTACGAAAAGGGAAACGCGTTTTGAGCAACACGCCAGAAGAGAGTAATCGGATATTTCATCCTGTTGAACGTATGCTGGTTGGTGGTCTTGGCGTTATCGCACTATTACTCGGGATTTTGGGTTTTGAAGAACTGTTTAAAACTCTGAACCAAAAGGCTTCTTTGTCTGATTTAGTGTATGCAACCTCACGGCTCTACCTATTAGATTTCCCGGAACACTTAAAACCCCCTTTAGCGCTAGATATAGCCCGTTGGTTAGCCCCTGCCACGTTGAGCTATACATTATTTAGAACCGTCGCTGCGGTCGCCCAAGGCTACTGGCAACGTGTCAAAGTTCGTTACTACTCGGACCATGCCGTAATTATTGGTTTAAGTGAGATAGTCCTGCCGACCATTCAAGCCCTAAACAACAGAGGCGTAAAAACTGTCATTGTTGAACCCAATGCTGACAATCCTTTATTAGGTGCTGTTAATCAGCGCAAGACGACAGTGTTACACGCCAATCCACATGAGCCGCAATTTATGCGCACGGTAAATTTGATCGATGCTCAATACCTTATTACTGGCGCAAATAGTGATACCGCAAATATAGAAAACCTCTATGCAGCGTATAAATACTTAGCTGAAAATCAGCCTAAAACCCCACTTCATTCAGTGTGCTGTATCGACCAAAACTCGCTGATGGATGCGCTGTATAGTTTGCCTTTGTTTGCAATTAATCATCCGCAAATGAATACGCGGATTGTCAGCCACCGCAGAATGACTGCGCGTATTCTTGTTAACAACTTTGGCCCAGATTCATTTATCCACCCGCTGACGTCGAAGCAACCTTTAGTTATCACCTTGGTTGGAGATGATTCTATTGTTGGCGAGTTAGTGATTAGATTCGCTGAAATTGGTGTGTATGGCACGCAAGGTAAAGTAAAGATTCAGCTAGTTGGCTTGCAGGCGAGTACCTTTAAAACAGAATTGCAAACCATGCACCCCGCGTTATTAGACTTGATTGAACTAGATGCTCATGAAGTGTTTAAACTCGATCGCCAAAGTTTGATTCACAGTGCACTGCAGCTTTCACATGACATTATCTACGTCTGCACCACTGAAACCAATGAAACACTATTGTCATTACAAAGTTTGATTGACCTTGCCCTACCCTGTCCAATTATAGCGATTGAAAGTGGTCATCAATTTGGCTTTAGACAATATGAAAACGAATTTTTAACACACAAAAATATCCATTTCGCAGGTATTGGTGACGAAGTATCTGGTCTCGATAATATGTTTGGCGATAAGCACGATATGATTGCCATGACTATTCACAATAACTACGCAGAAAAACAAAAGGCATTAGGTGAGAATGAGACAACTAATTCATCGTTAGTTGATTGGACCCAATTACCGGAAGTGCTAAAAAACGCCAATCGCAATCAGGCTGACCACATTGGCATAAAATGTCGCATTCTAACCGGTGAGTCGCTGCCATTGCCTGAACAAGTAGAACGCGCACTAACACCAGAAACCAAATTGCGTTTAGCGCAGATGGAACATCAACGCTGGATAGCTGATAAAAAAATGGCTGGATGGCAGTATACCGATGGCGAAAAGGACGCAATACGACGCTTATCACCCAGTCTCATAGACTGGGACGATTTATCAGAATCGGAAAAACAAAAAGACGTTGATGCGGTAGAACAACTTCCAGAATTGTTGGCAATAATCCGCGAATAGGATAAAGGAAATACTTATGGCAACTACGTTGAATTCAGATACCGCCGAAATCTATCAACAAATTGTTGCCGACCCTCGCACTGCAATGTCGGTGCGAGTCGGAATCGCCGGTTCGCGCAATTTAACCTCCGAAGGCAAACGTCGAGGCGAAAAATCGCTAACTCATATTCTTAGCTCCATCACTGACGTGCTTGATAATCTGATTCACAATAGTGATATCGCTAAGCGTTTATATAAGGTGACCGCTGATTCGAAACCTCTATTGCGCTTAACTAGCTCATTGGCTATTGGCGCAGATCGGATGTTTATGCATCCACCCTTGCTTGCCGCCATTACAGAAAAAGCAGACATAGAATTTGCGGCAATTCTGCCTTTCCTCCCAGAAAAGTGTGAGATTGGCTATCACGACGATTCTCGTAGCGAAGCCACGAATCAAGCTGATTGGCAAGATTTTCAAGATATTTTCAGACGAGTTGAAACACAAAAAGTACCGCGGATCTTGGCAATTGACGGTGACTTAAGCACAACCGAATCTCGCGATATGGCCTACTATAGATGCTCCGAGTACCTTGCAGAAAACATCGACCTGTTAATTGTAATCACAGAAGGCGACCCAGCACCTCAAGCAACATCACATGTAGCCGGTTCAGCGGCCACAATAAAACAAGCGCGAGACTTGGGGCGCCCGGTAATTCATATTATCGTTAATCGCGAGGATGAACCCCAAGTTAACGTTTATCCAGCACGTAAGATTGTTGGACAAACAAAATACAAAGATTGGTCTGAGTCTATAGTAGAAGAAATGATGCAGGAACTAGTCTTGTTCCGAAGTATTCTAGAGCCCACCATCTCTGTGGTAGCTGAACAGTCTAACTCCCAAGATAAGCAAAGACGTGACTTAATTCTGAATGAATTTGACTATCACATTAACGATCGTGAGCACCTGAAGATCGATTTACATAGAGATTCAGACTTTAGTTTTTCTGGACCAATCCATACGCCTATTTCTTGGTTAGAAAAACTACGCGGGTTTAAAGCTTATGATTGGTTTATCGCGTTCGCAGCGCGAAAGGCTGAACCTTCGCAACGTGTAAGTGACACAATCAAACAAGCGAAGACGATTTTCAACCATGAGCAATCGTCTGCTGAATCAGCCATGAAGCACCAGATCTTTGCTCATTTCTTGCGAGCTGATGGCTTAGCAATAAAGTACGCCGATATTCATCGCAGTACTTATTTATTGATTTACGTCTTTGCCGCGTCAGCGTTGATCACAGCAGCGGTTGCACTTACCTTCCAAAAATACACGGTGCTGGTCGCATTTTTGATTAGTCTGGAAGCGACGTTTCTAGTACTAATTTATTGGCTTTATAAGCAAGACCATCACAATCATCGCCGTTGGCTACAAAATCGCTGCCTAGCAGAGGCAATTCGACCGAATATCTACCTAAACCCTCTTGGGCGGTGCTTTTCATTTATGCTCGCTCGCAGTTCTGGAGAGTTCTTATATCGCGAGGTACTTGGTCATCAGGAAAGCGGTGCTCAATGGGTCTGTATTCAAGCCGAAATGATAAATCGTCAAATTGGTTTTGGCCGTTGTATTTACGATCCATCGAGGTTACGCCAAGTCTATTCATTTATCACCGATCGCTGGCTAACCGGTCAAATCAGTTATCATCAAAGCAACGCTTCCATCATGCAGGGCATTGGCGAGCGGTTGTCTAAAGCAACACATGCACTGTTTTTCTTAACCGCAACAGCATTGTTGTTGAAAGCGGGCTTTTATCTAGCTGAACACTATGGGGGCTGGCCCGTAAAAGAAACTGCCGCGAGCTACTATGCCTACAAAGCCGCGTCACTTTTGACCGCAGTATTCCCTATCTTAGGTACTGCCATTTTCGCAATCAGAAATCATTCAGAATTGGACATATCAGAACAGCGCTCTAGAACAATGCTGGCCATACTAAACAGTGTGTTGCATAACCTAACCGTTGATGCGGCTGCTGTTTTTAACAACCCCGAGAGACCCGGTGTTGTACAAGCTACTAGTGCTGTTTTCGATACCGACATCGAACGCTTAAGCGAAGTAAGTGTGGAAGAGGTGTCTGAATGGCTTGAGATCTATGAAGTTAAAGAGTCTGAACCCGGTTAACGATCACTAAGGATGACAATATGCAGTATTGGCCATTACAACGGTTAAAGAATCTCGGCATAGACACTAACACAACGATCCAAGGTGTTTTCGAGGAAACTGACAAGATTTCTACCGGTTTAGCCCCCAACCATCGCAAGTTATGGCGATTACTGCTGATGTTAGAAGGGCTCGCTATATTGCTTCCTCTTATTTGGTTACTAGGTAACGAAAGACAATGGCCACCAGTGCTCATGGCGTTGATTGTGTTCTGCTGTACATTGTTGCTGATGGGGTTTATTTGGTGGACGCGTTGGCGCTCAATGAAAACCCATTGGATCCAACTTCGCCTACTTGCTGAAATCAGTCGCTCGCGATTACACACGGAACAGGTGTCAGCAAAATTGACCGGTGAAATCCTAGAGGCATATCCTGATTTACATGCCTTTGCACAGTACCTCGAGACATTATCGATCATTAACGACACACCCACGACCCAAGCTGATATCGATAAATATGTCACTGAGCGCCTCGATGGTCAGATAGCCTATTACAAAAAGCAACATGCCGCGGCGCAGCGCGAACGACACCGTTTGAGTCGCTACGTTACCCTATCCATGGATGCTGCTATCTTTCTCGCTGTGGCAGGTCTTATTTTGGTCTTTGGTGAATCTGGCCAACGCTTGATTCGACTGACAGGTGCCGGCATTTTTCTTGGTTTGATTGGCTGCTGTTTACCCTTGATTGCCGTTCTTGCTCAGAAAATGGGATCTTTTTTAGAACTCAATAGACGCGCAGGAAAGTACGCTCAACAACAAATTATTCTGCAGCATTATCGTGAAAACTTGGTGGCCACAGCAGACATTCAAAACGCGAAGGCAATAATTAAAGATATTGAACAAAAACTGCTTGGTGAAGTGATTGACTGGTACTACGAAGCCAAAAATGTCGAGAT
The DNA here is from genome assembly GCA_964230255.1 of Alteromonas sp. Lineage (GTDB taxonomy): Bacteria > Pseudomonadota > Gammaproteobacteria > Enterobacterales > Alteromonadaceae > Alteromonas_E. Next base: position 27,860 of record CAXRGW010000042.1, on the reverse strand, counting down.
TTATTACAAGTTGAAAGCGGTCGCCAAACAAAGTGCCGATACTGTCACTGCAACTGGCGCAGTGACCGGTCGATGGTTACGGCGTCTGTCTGCGCCTATCTCGTTTTTATTCAAGTTAGTGTTTGATCGAATGCTTGTCGTCGCGGCGTCATTTATCGTTACCACTGCACTAATCGCCTACATGTCACCCGACGATCCAGAAACCGAAGTCGGCAGCCGTTTAAGCGACGTACGCTTGCTTTCTAGCGCCGATACCAAGGGTTGGTTTACCAGTGAAAAAACTCGACAAGGTGTGATATTTATTGCCCACGGCCTGCATGACGGTGTCAGTGATGAGCTATCTGACCAAGGTGAAGCGCACTGGATGGCGAATATGCAATACCAGCTCAAGCAACGCCTTGGCGATAGTGCACCCGAAATTGTATTGATAGATTGGCACAAAATTGCCAAACCGTCGCGCACCACACTGTTAAGTTTTGGTAACTCAGAATTTGACGCCGAAGACTATTCGATGTTGGAGATGGTGCAAGATGTTTCAGCAATACGCCCGAGCGCTGAATCATTAGGAGAACTTGTCGGACTTAAAATCGCGCGGAAAATTCTTACCGGTGAAATGGACCGCAACCAACCCATCCACTTTATCGGCCACAGTGCTGGAGGCTTTCTGGTAACGCGCGCGGCTCAAATACTACAAGAAATCGGTTTAGCCGACGGTCGAATAACAATATCAATCCTCGACACCCCGGTTGCTGTGCCTGAAGATTTACTCAATGCTGCTAAATTTGCACAAGTGGATTTTTATCTTACTTCGTATTTTGCTAGCGGTGTGCCTGGAAGCGATTTACACCCAAACTACACGCTATTTGATATATCAACACCTGAAGACGTAGATATGTTTATTGAGGCTCACTCATATATTACTGATTGGTACATCGATAGTATTCAAGAGCAGGACCTACCAGGCTTTTCGCGCTCGCCCTTTGCTGAGCGAACGCGAGAAGACTAATGCATTATTCAACCGTATAAACATACAGGTTAAAGCTAACGCCCTCTTCGGCGGAGTACACCATCAGGTTATTGCTCTCGAAAGCTTGCCAATCGGTGTCTTCGTCTAAGAAACCAATTGCGAATGGTTCCGAGCCGTTGTCGCCAACAACCGCATCCTCGTATCTATCAAACCACACCAAATCAATATCAGCTGAGTTTACCGGCTCTGCAATCACTAACTTTTGCTTACCCGGTTCAACATTAATTTGCCCTTCCCAATAGTAAACTTCGTATTCTTCCAGGTATTCTGTAAGCACTAAACTTTTCTTGTTTTTCTGAATGTTACTGATATCAACCCCATTACTGGCCAACATGCGGCGCCAATCACTGACTATGATTTGTGCTGGGGTCTTGTAATCAGATAAACGCTGTCCCCAAAACTCTAAGCGCTGGGGTTCAATTTGAGCAACATTATCGTTTAGCATCTCATTCAAAATATCTGCTCTTTGCGCAAAGTTAACACCTATCCCTGTTGCGACCCGATGCCCCTCAACAAATACCACATTTCCGGCATTAAACAGCGCGACGACTTCGCCATTTACATTGAATATGGGTGAGCCACTTGCGCCACCGTGCGCAGGTAAACTGTGTTGAATAAGGTGGTTTCGCTGTTCGGACTCTTTAACCATAAAGTAGTCAGTTACGCTGGTGACTGCGCCGAACTGAACTTGGGGTGTAGGACTTGAATAATTAAAGCCGCCGCCAATAGCATCTTCCATCGGATAACCAACAAAAGCCACGGCTGCACCACTGTCCAAACTGTACAAATCAGTATTATCAGCAATTTTTAACGGCGCCGCTAACGCGTCAGGTCGATCAACAGACAAAAGCGCAACGTCGTAGGCCGGTGTTAAATCTAATTCACTACCATCATCCATCAATCGATATACATTGGTTTGATGCTCACTAAACATGTCCCAATGTGGATGTAATTCCATCCCAATAATCGTATGCTGCAGATTATCTGGTCCTTGCGGTGATATAACAACGGCAGAAGTATCATCGCTGGCGTCTTCAAGGGAGGCTTGTAGTCCTTCCACAACATGAGCATTAGTTGCCAGCACACCATCTCCTACGACCCAAGCAGTCCCCTGTCCAACGAGGCGATCCCCCGATTTAATTGCGACCAAATATACCGAGTCTCGCTGCGACAATACCGTGTCTTCAAACCGGGCTAGCACATTTGCTTTTTCACTTTGCGCAGCCAAAAGTTGTAATTGTTTATCAAGTAGGTTGGAAGTCTCATCCAGCAGTTTATAACCCACAAAGCCAATGACCGCCAAAGCAGCAATGGCAATAGTGACTTTCTTGCGCAATGATTTGTGTTGCTTCGCCGCAGACTGTTTTATTTTGTAGCTGGGTTCAGTCACCGCTAAGCCCTCATCTTGCGACGTGATGACAATCTCAAATTGTTCAGGTGAATCCTCTAAGCCTACGGTTAAACGATGCTTACCAAGCGGCAATTCGTCATCTGGATATGCTTCTTCACCGTTAATAAATACAGGGTTATCTGCTTGCATTGCCACTTGATAACGGTCATTTTTTAGTTGTAACGACAAGTGCTGACGGCTAATGCTGGTATCATCGGCGGGAAACTGGATATCGTTGACCGAACTGCGTCCAAAACCGATCGACGTCTCATGCTCATCAAACTCATAACGTTTGCCTTCGTGGTGACCGGAAACTCCTACAATTTCAATTGGCACAGCGTTTACTCCTTTACGAGTTAATTATTTTTGTAATGCTTGAACGAAATCCATAGCCGTTGGACGCTTCATAGCGTTCGGATGTAATGCATCAATCAGTAATGACAATATCACAGGGTTATCCAATTTCGGCAAGAGTAACTTTTGCAGTTTTGATAACTGAAATCGATAAGCAATGCCGCTACTAACCGCATTGTCATTAAATGGGTGAGCACCCAACAACACTTCACAACAGACAACTGCCAACGCGAAAATATCTTGGGCAGAGCTGCTGCGTTTGCCGTCTAGAACCTCTGGCGACATATAGGGCAAGGTGCCGCTAGCATCTGATTTATGCAGTTTGCTCGATACCGACATGGCATTGCCAAAATCAATTAAGCATGCGCGTCCGCTTTCCCTGTCGAGCAATATATTTTCAGGTTTAATATCGCGATGGACTATGCCCTTTTGATGGGCATATACAAGCCCTCTGGCGAGGTCAGTGAGAATGCTTAAAAGCGATTCAGTTGTTTGTTCCCTTAGCATATCCCTCAAGTTGCGCCCCTCGATAAACCTTGAGGTAACATAAAACTTAAACTGATCAACCCGACCATAAGACTTGGGAACCACCAAATTAGGATGATTGAGTTGGCTAATAAGTTGCAATTCAGCCTGCAGAGATTGCTCCAAATCGCCCACTAAAACCGCACCACTAGGATCACTAAAATCGAAAATTTTGAGAGCAATCTCCGCTTGTTTAACCATGTCATAGGCACGATAAACGATGCCGTAACCGCCCTGACCTAGCTTATCAATAATCAAAAATCCATTTTCAGCGCGGCTGTAATCATCGGCAATAGCAACACTGTGTTTGATCTCCAGCCCCGCAGGTAAGTCAAATTCGACAGCGAGTTGATCGGCGACTTCGAGCAAACGCCTGTTATGAGTCTCCGTCGCTACCTGCTTAGCGCTCATTAACATTTGCGCGGCTTCAACTGTATCCCCAAGTTTATGATGTGCAAAGACCTGTTGAATGCGACAACGCCATAAATGAGGCAGTAATGCATGCTTAGTGAAGTAGTTATCAGCGTCGCGTAAGTGCTCTAGTGCCTGTTTTGCATCATGGTTAGCTAAATAGGTGCCTAACGCCAACTTAAACGCCACATCTTGCCACTCGCTACCATCGATAATTGCTTCAATGTCGGCGGTTATAGTTGATAGGGTTTTACCGCCTACTTGATAATCGAGTAACCGAATTTGCAACAGCAACATTAAAAAACGCGTATACGTGGCAATATGCTCAGTTTCTATGCTGTTAAGGCAAGCTAAAGCGCGTTCATGCTGACCGAGTTCGCAGTGACATTGCGCAATCTCGACGGTTAATTTCGCCAGCGAGTCGGCGTCTAACATCAACCGCCCCTGCTCCTCTGCAAGGCTAAAAAAAGCTAGCGCTTTTTGATAATCGTTGCGTTCCCAATTGATCTGCCCAAGTTTAGACCAACAAGCTTGCTGTGCTTCAGGATAATCGACAGGCGCTAGCAGAGCGATTGCAAGCATCAAATCATCAGTTGCAGCTAGCGTCTGGCCCATCCAGGCAAATAAGGTACTGCGCTCCAATAAAATCTCAATGCGCCAAATCGTATTATCTTGATGCTCAGCCAACTTCTCAGCGGCCAAAAAGTTAGACATTGCACGAGTACGGCGACTTGCTCGGTTGAGCAGAATGCCATTTAAATACAAACACAAAAATTCAATAAACTCTGATTGATTAGCATGCTTGATTTGCGTCAACGTAGCCAACGCCGCTTTTGGATTTGTTCGCGTGATAACGGCAGCTAGGACTTCCTGTAATGCTTGATTTTCAGGCGTTAAATGCGCGTTGCACCAGACCTCAACAGCGTCACTGTCAGAGCGACGCAATGCTTTGAATAAGCCAAGCACTTGTTCAAGATAAAACGCATTAGCGCCCGATTTTATAGCCACGTTAACTTCAGTTCTGCTGATTAATTACAGACAAGTCGCAACGTATAGTTTTGGCCACTAAATTTCACTTGTTGCATGCCGTAATTCTTTTCGTACATAACGACGTTAACGTCATCACCTTCCCAACTGCGACTTTCATTGAAGGCAACGAAGTAAAAATAATCCGAGCTCATTTGGAAGTTGATCTCTTCGTTGTAAGACTTGTCCCAAAATCCACGATTTACCCATTGGCCTTGGAGGTTTTTAAATCGAACCGCAATCCACACACTTTCAGTACATTGATTGACCACGCTAAAAGTCTTTAGGTTATCCAAATGCCCGGAAGTATTTTGATTCAAGCGCTGGTGATAGGTATTCTCATCGACGATATCTTGTTTCCAACGCCGAATCATATCTACTGCGTACTGATTTAGCGCCTGATTGTAGTTACCGACATCATCCCAATCGCCGCGCGCAAATGCCGTGCGATTGCCATTTGAATCAGTAATAAAGTTTTCTGCACGTGCATTTTGAAATGAGCGTACCGAAGTAATGTAATAATCGTCATTAAAGAAACCGCTGCCACTAGAGCCCGGTTGCGAATCGCAGTATGACTGCACTAACTCATAGTCCCCCAACTTGTCGTCCGTAGTGTGATAAAAGCAAGTATCACCCCACATTTCATTATTCTTATCGCCTGAGTAACCCATGTAATGCGTTTTGTATTCCGGTAAGACGTAAATAAGGTCATCAATAGCTTCATTGATATATTTGTCGCGCATACTGGTTTGATCGCCGGCCTGAGATGCGGCATCACGTAAGAAGTCATTGACCTGGGCAAGGCTTTCATCAGTCGTGTAGTTGACGACCTGATATCCCAACCACCCCTGCTTAGTACCTGCCGGCTCTGCGAGACGTAAAACTGCTAGGTCGCCGACGCCAAAAACCTTTTCACGCATGTACGCATGAGGAAGGTAAATATCGGTTACCGCATATAAACCAAATGGGAAATCATCGCCAGACCTACCTGGCGCAAAGAAGACTTGTAACTGAAATCCATTATCGTGATCGTAGACACAATGCGCCGCAGTGAGAACGTGATATTCACCAATCAGTGATCCGCTACATGTGCTGCCGTCCATAACTAATTGCCCGAGAGCAGTATGAGGATAACTGGAAGTATCCCACTGCTTTTCGCGGTTATCGCGACCAATCACCGCAAAATCAGGTTTTTCAGCTGCTTCTTCACTAAAGTGTGAGTCCACCGAAACAGACTTTGGAACATATGCATCACCATCTTTACCTATTGGCAATGCAGCAATACTCGCAGACATCACGATGCTAGAGAACACAACACCAAGCTTATTCATTCCATCCCTCATCAGTTATTTCACACTATGTTGGTACAGCTAAGATATTAGCCTAAACAGAGAATATTTCGTCGATAATGACACATTCTAACGTCGAATTCATTAACTCAACATGAATCGAAAAATTTTACTAAGCTGCTGATGCAGCATTAATTTATAACCACTGATATGAGGGTTTATCACCGTGATATTGAATTGTCATAATCCACAAAAATTGATTATATTGTAATCAACCATGGAGGCGTTGTTGCTGTTTTTCGGATGGTAGCGCGCAAATAAAAAAGGCATAAAGCCCGTGTCGAAGATATTTATCAGCCATTCCAGCGCAAATAACTTTGAAGCCCTAGCAGTGCAAGAATGGTTGTTGGGGCAAGGTTGGGATGAGTTATTCCTAGATCTTGACCCCAAACGCGGTATTGCTGCTGGCGAGCGCTGGGAGCGCTCACTCCATGAAGCAGCTAATCGCTGTGATGCCGTATTGTTTTGTGTAACCAAGCAATGGTTAGAATCACAGTGGTGCCGGAAGGAGTACCGTCTGGCTAGACGATTGAATAAACAATTGTTTGGCTTGCTTATGGAAGAGCTTGATATTGGCACTTTGCCAGACGAGCTAACCAGCACATGGCAGCTTGTCGAACTGGCAACAGGCACAGATCACGAAATTCATCGAGTTGTGCATCCCTATACCAATGAAGAACGCCACGTCCATTTTTCCAAACAAGGGTTAACTCGACTTCACACAGGCCTAGTTAAAGCGGGTTTAGATCCAAAATTCTTCGAGTGGCCGCCTACGAGCGACCCGCAACGACCTCCGTATCGCGGACTATTACCAATGGAGTCATCCGATGCGGGTATTTTCTTTGGTCGCGAAGCACCTACCATCGAGCTCTTATCTCGGTTGCGTGGATTAAAGGAGTTACCGCCGCCCAGATTTATGGTCATTCTTGGTGCTTCAGGTGCGGGAAAATCGTCGTTTTTACGTGCCGGAATAGTGCCGCGTTTATTGCGCGATGAACGACATTTTGTACCATTACCGATTATGCGCCCTGAGCATGCCGCCATTACCGGAGACTCAGGCTTGGCAAATACCTTGATAGAGTGTTTTTCGGCAAGCAACGTTTCAACAAATCGAGCTTCATTGTGCAATTTAGGTTTAAATGCAGGGGAATCTTCAGAACAGTTCAATCAACTTATGGAGCTGTTACTAGACTACTATACAGAAAAAACCAAAGCAGTCGCGCTGTTTGATAGCGCCCAAAAACCTGCATTAATTTTGAGTATTGATCAAGCCGAAGAGCTTTTCATGGGGGACGGTGAAACTGAAGCCGAAAAACTCTTAACGCTATTAAAACGATTAGCGGTGCAAGACGAGTTACCCATTATTGTTCTGTTTACAATCCGCTCAGATAGCTATGAAACGCTGCAGGCATATAAAACCTTTACTGACGTCTCCCAACAAACCTTCAGTTTGGCGCCGATGCCCAAAGGGGCGTATCAGGAAGTCATTGAAGGTCCAGCTAAGCGCATGAATGAAGCGGGCAATCCACTCGACATTGAACCTGCACTGACTGAAGCATTGCTCAAAGACTTAGATGAAGGTACGGGTAAAGATGCCCTCCCTTTATTGGCGTTTACACTTGAGCGCTTGCACAAAGACTATGGCGCAGATGGTGACCTAACGCTGGCAGAATACCAAGACTTAGGCGGCATTAATGGTGCAATTACGGCAGCCACTGAGGAAGTCTTTGTACGCGCAATTAAAGACCAACGATTACCTATAGAACGCAGTGCACTTGAAGCGTTAATGCGTCGTGCAATAGTGCCTTGGTTAGCAGGCATTGATCCCGAAACACAAGCACCGCGCAGGCGCATAGCTCGTATGTCGGAGATCCCTTCTGAGGCGCACCCACTCGTAGAGCTACTGGTAGAGCAGCGTTTGCTATCAACCGATATCAATTCGGATAAAGAGATAACTGTTGAGCCTGCTCATGAAGCCTTGTTGCGCCAATGGGGACTACTCAAAGGTTGGTTGGAAGATGATTTTGCAGCGCTCATGGTGCTTGAATCATTGCAGCGGGCGACACGTGATTGGCTAGCAAACAATGAAGCGGAAGACTGGCTCAATCACAATGCAGGACGATTAGAAGACGCTGAAGCCCTTAGGGCTCGCGCGGATATGGCGAACTTCTTTTCTACCAGCGACGATGCATACCTCCACGCATGTCGTAAGCGTGAAGACGCTATTAAAAACAAAGCGTTAAATGAAGCAAAACAACTTGCCGAGGCCAAAGAAAAAGAAGCGGTAGCCCAAAAGCGTGCAGCAGCACTTACACGTAAAGGCCTCATCTTTGCATCTATTTTGTTAGTCTTAGCGGTATTTGCTGGCTGGCAAGCGTTTGAACAGAAAGACGTAGCTGAACTTGCTCGCGAAGAAGCCCAACAAGCATTGGCTGTTTCTCTGGCTGCGCAAGCTGACACATTTGCGGACCGCGATGAAAAAGATAAAGCATTGTTGTATTACAAAGAATCACTTGAACGAGACTTCACTGCACAAGTCGAAACCAAGACTTGGCAATTACTCAATCAAATGCCTTTGGCTATCGCACAAGCTTCGACAGGATTAGAACCAACATGGGGAATGCTATCTTTGCCCGATAGAGGCATTGCATTAGTTGGTGCCGATTTGGGCGGATTTTATGTCATTAAAAAAACCGAAGACGGTTTGGCGTTTGAGCATCACAAGACGAGCCAATATCCCATATCAGCACTTGCTGCATCTGCTGATGGACAATGGGTCTATGCCGGTGATACTCGAGGCGATATTTGGAAGTTAGATTTTGATGAGCAAAGTCAGATTCGCTCGACCCGCATTTTATCAGATTCTGACAATGATCAGATCAGAGCGATGTCGGTCCACGAAGAAGGCCATTTGATTGCCTTAGGCTTTTACACCGGTGATGTAACACTGTATTCAACCCTGGACAATAGTAAATCAACGATTTACACCGACCCCGCTGGAAGTGATATCTACGCATTACAGTTCATGTCTGATAATGGCGAGCAACTGTTCGTCGGCAATAGTGGAAACTATCTAGTCGAACTCAACGGTGAAAACTATGCTGATGCAACTTTTCACTCTGTAGGTCGCAATGCAGGACGACAGTTTTTAGACCTCGATAGCGACTTGTACTTTTTATCTCAAAACGAATTAACCATATGGGACAATAATGCTCAGCAAGTAGCGCAAGCATTGACTATTGATGAACCAATGCATACTACCGCAATGCTGGCCTTCGAAGACAAGCTATACATCGGTGGTTATAACGGTGAGCTTCTCATGGTGGATGCCGACAGCCTCAAGATTGTGCAACAAACAAATCTCAAACCCAGTTGGCTCCAAGCAATGGTAATGGTTGATGGGATCCTGTTAGTGTTTAACGATAAAGGGCGAATCTATGAATTAGATCCCAACTCGTTAACTCAGCTTAATTCAACGCCTGGAAGAACAGTAGAAGATGTCGTCATAGCTGCTTCTGATGCCGCAGTGTATGTTGGCTCAAATGAAATACTTTACCGCTATGCTATTGATTCTTTGCATCCTGAACAATCAGCCACTGCGCACACTGACAATATTATCGCTATAGCGTTGAGCCCTTCTGGGGACTATGTGGCTACTACATCTGAAGATGAAACCGTTAAAGTCTGGCGCGCTAGTGATTTATCATTGGTACACGAGTTTGATCAGTTTGACGGTGCCACAACAAGTGCTTTTTACGCCTCAGAAAATATGCTATTGATCGGTGATGAACACGGCCAACTTGTATCCATAAATACAAAGCGTCAGAACATTGTTTATCAGACTAGTACTAACCAGGGTCGTATCCATACAATTTCTACAGTTACTGACCCGCAACACCCCTATGCAATTAGTGCTAAAGGCACCATCATTATATCGGTCAGTAATAATGGCAGTATCACCTTTTCAGATCTAATCACTGGCACGGCTGTACGAACATTACAACTCAGCGGCTCTAATTACTCAATTAACGATTCAGCATTTGACCCACCAAATGGTGTGATGGCCATCGCATTAGACGGTGGTAAAGTGTGTATCTGGGAGCACAGTTATACCCCAGATTATCTGTACGAAAGCGCGACTGCTAGCGATGAAGATCTCAATTGTTTGCAGTTACATTCTGACAGTATTGAATCGGTCGTGTTTGCCACTGACCGGTGGTTAGCAGGTGCATCAAATGGCGATTTAATTGAGTTTAACAAAGAGTCACAACAGCGCCTATTTCCTGTTCACAAAGACGAGATTACGCAGCTAAGCTGGATCCCGCAGACACAGACCTTAGTTACAGCTGCAGCTGATACGCGTCTTAAAACGTGGCATTTACCCGCACAAATTCAAACACCATTGCCGGAATCTATCCAAACGCTTACCGGCAATTTATATGACACACTCATGCTGGAAACTGAAATGTTGCTTGCAGGCGGGTTCCAACTTAATCGCGTCTATACACTGCCAATAGATGCTTGGTACTCCGGTGATTTATATGGTTACTACCAGTCTAACGCTGTTGGGGGTAATCAATTTTATGCAATAGCGGCAAATGATAGTTTTATCGCTATGGGCGGGCAAAATGGCTATTTAGCCTTGCAAGAACGCGATACAGGTGGCACCACCTTGATGCCAATCACCAATTCATATATTCAGCATCTGGCGTTTTCAAACCAGGAAAGTCATTTATTTGCAGGCTATAACGATGGCCGCGTGGAGATCTTTGATACTGAAAACCCGTTAACTACGCCAATTCATTTTTATAAGCACGAAAGTAGAGTGACTAGTTTGGTACCTCTTCCTGAAAGCCAACAAGTACTGTCTTCTGATGTTGATGGACACATTTACCTGTGGGATGAAAACACCGGCCAAGTCACTCAACACATCAAAAGGCAACTGGGTGTGGGTGGCGTTGCAATTAGCTCCGATGGTGAACTATACGCTGTGGGCGAAAGCGATGGCACGGTAACACTTTACTCTGGTGGCCTAGAAGCTGAGCAAGAAGTGTGGCGAATGCAATCTATTGACGCGATTTATGGCGTCTTATTTTCACAAGCAGCCGATACATTAGTTGTGTATAGCCGCAATCAGCTTAGCTTTATAAACGTTAATAACGGTACGAGTTATTTCGAGTCAGACGTTAATTCCAGTAAGTTTTATAACAAAGGCAAGATACATGGATCGCAGTTGGTCATGACGGGAAACAAGGGATTGTACGAAATGTACAACCTTGTCAGCATTGAACCCATTGAAGGTGTTGAGTTGATCCCGGCAATTGCTGAAACCATCGATATGGAGTTGGGAGTTAATCAACAAATTCGTGAATTATCTCATCGGATTGAATTAACAGCCGCGGGAGACAGTGATGATTAATACAAAGTTATTCAAATGCGTCATTCTGTTTTATGCCTTGTTGTGTTCGTCATTAACCTATGCCGATGATTCATGCGAATATGCGCGTGACGGTGCCTGTGATGAGCCGCACTATTGTGCTGTTGGCACCGATTCGACAGATTGTGGTGTCAGCACCTCTCCGGCAGATAGCTGTCGATTCGCTTTAGATGGCGTTTGTGATGAGCCGGGTTTATGTGATTTCGGCACGGACTCTACCGATTGCGCCGCAGGCTCGAATATTTATCAACTCGCTCGGCGAATTCAATTGGAAGTTGATTTAAATAATCTCATCGGTTCAACCGACGCATTTGCGGAGTGGCACGACAGTGGATTCAGCCTGCTTATTTGCGGCAATTACTTCCCTAGCTTAGTTGACGATAGCTCACCTGTGCCACAAACGACCATGTTTCAACGCTGCCAATCAATGGGGGGATGTGAATGCGATATTGCTAACAACAGCTTCCAAGCTATCGCAATGAAGCGCAATGCGGATACAAGTATTGAAACGCAAACCTGGTTTGAAGATGGACCTGTCTATGACATTTCCCAAGAGACTAATACAGCTGTGGTTGGTCACTTACGCAGTCATAATGGCGATGCCGGCAATTGGCTTAATGCGCAGGCAATTCGTGGATCGATCAAGTTGCTGTTGCTACATCAATACCAGCTGGGGATCGTTCATGATGAGATGCTCAATCGACCTGTTAGCCCTTTTGCGCAACAACAAATCACGCCGCACCTGTGGGTTGACGGTTTTTTAGTAGACGCTATTACTCCACAAGCTAAACGCATGAATGGTCAACCAATACAGTTGATTATTGACCTCGCTTTGCGAGAAGACAACCAACTTCAAATCACGGCCTATTCTGCAAATCTCAATCAGCCGGTAAGTCTGACATTGTCGCTTGAAGAGCTAAGCTTGGCTCAATTTGAACAAGTACGCAATTTCATCGCAACGACGGCTGGCCAAGCGGGTTTAATGAAGCATGCGCTTTCGGCTAGCACTGCTGATAGTGCCATTCCGGAATGGCAGCCTTCAGGCCTAGTTTCGGTATATGACCGCATTGAAGCATTAAGTCCCGGTGTTGGTCAGTTATCAGAAGAACATTTGCAGGAGGCTGCGAGAGCATGGACATGGTTGAGTATACTCAGTAGCAGAGTATCCCCTATTTTGGCTCAAGAACACGCAGCAAATGCTATTGCTCATATTATGCTGGCTGCCACTGATGGTGAACTGTCTTACGATCAAAAGACGTTAATAACCGCTGCCAAGGCATCTGCTTATCGAGATTTTGTCGCGCTCAACCTGATGCCTAGCCAGAGCCGATACCCCGAAATTAATATCTTACGCTCCTTTGCCACGATCGATTATCATAGACCCAAAAGCAATGCGCCTATGTTTGCACATTATCTACATGCCTTGCAGTTGATGGAGTTTACGCCCCATCGTGACCAAGCAATTCAAGCAATGCTAAATGCTCGCTATGCGGAAGACGGTTTGTTGCTAGACAGTATATTGTCATTAGCGTCATTTAGAAAAACCAGTATCAATATGAAGCTTAATAACGGTGATTCGGGCTCTGTGACGAGTTACGCATTTTTGCTGTTGATAGAGAACGCCCAAATAGAAGCCGACGTATCGAGCATTGCTAGCTATTTAGAGGGTGGCGGCGGGTTTAGCTATGTGCCGAACCTGATGGAACTGATGGAAATGCAAGCCATGACAGCGCCTATTATCACTACTGGTAAGGAACAAGAGCAGCGCCAATACTCGCTACTACGCGAGATCACCCATCGCGCTATTGCTGCATCTAATTACAAACTGTCTATGTGGCGGGCTTGGGGAATGCGCAGTAACATGGAGCAACGTCTAAATGAAGGATTAGCATCGCTATTAGCTGCGCCCTTACCAACGCCAGAATATGCGCATGCATTTATAACCTTCAATCGCTATGCTTCGCGTACCAAAGGGTGGCAGGCTTCATACAAAGAAAAAATAAAACGCATCGCAATTGATTGGGCGTCCGCCTATCCTGGCGTGAGTTTGCTCCAATACATTGAAGATCCACGCGAAGAAATTGAAGCTCAGTGGGCAATAAGCAATATTGATACGCCGCGTGCAGCCATGCAAATTAACCGTTCAGAGTTGTTATTTGGAGCGCCCCTTATTACCTCTACCAATGAAATTCCAAGTAATTATCTGCGCAATTTTACACTGAGCCCCAAATGGTGGCAGACGAGTTTTACCACAACGCCAATACCACAGTATTATGGCCAGAACTGGGCCCCGCTTCACCAACTCGCCAAAGAAGTCGCCAAACAGGATCCAACCCGCGCAATCGAGCTTTATGAACAAGTCTTGGCTGAGCACAATTACCGACTCGAGGTGCCCAGCATGGAGCTCGAACAGCTCTATGTTGATACAGGGCAAAGAAATAAGGCCATCGAGTTAGTTAAACGTTTTATTGCCTCAGATCCTCAAGGTTTTTTGGATGTATCATCAGCTCAGCAACGTTTGGCAGAACATTATATTCACAGCGGTCGGGTAAACGAAGCTTATACTCTCGCCGATCAAGCTAGTAATTCAGGTTCAGCGCGTGCTTATCAAACGCTAGTGATCAGCGCAGTGTTAGCCCGAAAATTTGAAGTTGCAGAGAGCGCGATCGCCAGAATGCAGAGCCATTATAGTAGCGCTAGTCCATACCTAAATCAGTTTCGGACTCTGGGCCAGGCTGTAGAACAAACGGTCAACTACGAGAATCAGTGGCAACAGTTCATGAATTTCATGAATCAGCAAAATCCAAGCGATATCACCGCATCAGTATGGTTATTGCCTTTCCTGGTTGAATATGATCTAGCGCCACGCTTTTTTGCTGAAGATAGCGAAGTTGTTCACGAATTACTTGCGCGAACCATCGTTAATGACTGGTTACCCAAAGAGAAAGTGCCACCTATGCAACATTCCTGGTTTGCGGACTTATATCAAATTCAAGCGCTTAGAGAGCCGAGTAATGATCCGGTTACCAGTACAATCCAATTACTAGCGATCGACTACAGCGATATACCTGCCACTAATGATGTGAAAAGCGCATGGGAAGATGCTTTCAAACAGCAATTGAGTGGCGCTTTATTACAAATGACCGCAAGCCATGACAATACGCAGCTTAAAACCTTGTTAACCAAACTACAATTGCACTCGCATTGGCGTGCTTGGACTGATGTGCAACGACCATTAACGTTAAGTAACTGGATGATTGATAGAGGTGCCTCGACGGAACAAGTAGAGCGACTGATTGCGATGTATACCGAGTTAAATCAAAACTGCTATAGCTGCTCGGTATTACAAGCTATTCAAGTGATCCCAGATTGGAGTGAAAAACTCAGTATTAGTGACATCAATAATACTGCGGGACAAGGCATTTACCTTGCGATTCGCGACAACAATCAATCCGCCGCTGAAAACATCCTTACCAAACTCTATGAGTACGCAGACCTAGATATAACCTGCAGCAATCAAAGTGCTGTCTCGGCAGCAATTTTAGCCTCAGGCTCAATTGCAGAAGCGAAAGTTTGGATGAATGAAAAAGGCTTATCGGCACGCTGCAAAGCAGACGCCGAGTTTGCTCGTTTTAAACACTACGAACCGTTGGCAACGTTTATTCGGGAACAGGCAGAGTGATTACTCTGCCTGTGATTTAAACGCATACGCTTCATTAAACGCATGTGCAGGATAAACACGGTATGCAGGACCACCCAGGCTCGACGTCGCATTATGGCGACCAAATGTTTCTCGGTAAATAAAGTAAGTGTTTTCGCTCTGCTCCACATAACCAATAATCACCACACCATGACCCGACATGTCGGGTAAAGAAAAGCGGCCAACGGCACTATCTGAAACCACACCGCCACTACTGGCAAAGCGCACTCTAATGCCAGCATAAATTGGCCCCATTTGATGTAATGCATCCTTGAGTAGTTTCGCGTGCTTACTGTCATCACTGCGTACTTCATATGACGCCTGATAATCAAACACCTGTACAGTTGTTAATTTAGGTAAATTACTTGTATCAAGTGTGTGCGTTAACCCTTCAAGTACAGGATCGTTAACGCTTATTGACGTTTGCGGCAGTGTATTTGCCAATGAAATCAGTTCTGCAAAGGCCGGCATGCGATAGGAAATGGGCGTTTGTTCAACAGGGTCAAGCTCTAAATCAAACAATTGGTAAGTATCAGCATACTCTGACTGCATAGCCCGGTAGTAATACAAGGCGTCTAAAATACGATGGTCAATACCTACTTCTTGTTTTCCACTTAGCCATGATGTGAATGGTTGTAGTGTTTGATCTTCATTAAGCATATGCCAGTTAATCACCGTTGCTGCGGATAAACTCATGCACTTATAATGTCCGAGTCTATTGCCTGGGTTATAAACCCATGCCTGTTCGGGTTGATACTCATCATTAATGTAATCTACCCACTCCTGACTTTCTTCTGTATTAAGGTAAGGCAAGCGCTCCACCACGTATGGCAAAACAAACATCTTGCCATAGGCATAATCACTGTGACCTTCGGTCAGCCATTCGATTCTGAGCGGTATGCCTTGTGCCGCAATCCACACATCACTATCGGGTGTTGGCAATTCAATCATAGTCGCTGAGTCAAGCGGCGTTTCGATCAACTGTTGATCAGGCAGGTGTAAACAACCGACTATGGTAAGTGGCGCAAGCATGCAATAAAGGTGTTGTCTCATACTATTGACGTCTTAAGTTGTTAATTGAGATTGTTTAGCACTTCGTCGGCCCATACTAAACTCTTCTGATAACTGTGTATAAAGGTGAATTTTTGTTCGTCACTCATATGAGCGAATACACTGCCATCAAAACGTTCATAGCCAATAGTATCAGTGAGTAATTGACCCATGAAATTGTCTTGGGTCAGCAAGGCGGTTTTGACTTCATCATCAAGGGTTAGCTGTTGCACAACAGTCCCCTGCTTGGTGCCGAAGATAGCGTCAACACCTGACAATATTCCAGTTAAAAAGTAGCCAGAAACATCAATGTTTGGTTGTTGCTTGGCTTGGCTTTCACCGATAAGCGATAAGGTTTTGGCGCGCACTAAAAGTTGCCTGAACAGCTCTTGAGGACTATCTGATGCTGACACTAGCGATAATATAATCGCCCATTGTTTTACGACACTTAAGCCCAGTATAACCACCGCTTCTCGCACACTCTTAACGTCGCGTACCAATTGATACAAAGGACAATTGATTAAGCGCAGAATCTTCACTGTAAGCACAGGATCTAAAGATATTAATTGCGCCACTTCTTCCGTTTCAATGTCTGGCCTAGAAAATTCTGATACCAACCGCAACACAGCTTGCTGACTGGTTTCTAATTTTTTGCCGTGGACTGGTTTAGGTCGTTCTAAGTGATAACCTTGGAACAAGTCAAAACCCAAAGACTTACAACGCTCAAACTCTTCCTCTGATTCAATTTTTTCCGCCAACAATAGGCATTTTAGTTGTTTTAATTTTGGCAGCTTGCGCTCCATCAACTGCCAATCAGTTTCCATGACATCGATTTTGAGAATGCTTAGATACTTAAAGAACGGTGCCTTGTTTGGTTCAAAGACGAAATCATCGAGTGCAAATTTAAACCCAGCTTGTGAAAGCGTGTGCACGCGTTCTACAATTTCAGGTGTGGGTTCTACAGTCTCTAAGATTTCAAAAATGACATTGCGTAGCGGTTTGTGAAACAAGTTATCATCAAGTAAAAAGTGTTCATCAACGTTGAGTAACAGAGGTTTACCAGCATTTAGATTCTCTTCCAAGATGCAGGTGCACATATGATCTAATAACTCAATCGAGGCGAGGTGAGAAGCGTCAGGATCATCACTGTTTAGCCTTTGTCCTCTATACAAAAACTCGAAACCATATAATTCATGATCTGATGTAAAAACCGATTGTCTAGCAAACAAAGGCATTTCAGACACGTAACATACTCCACTTACTAAGACGCTTATGCTGACACTATCAGCATAGAACAGTATGACGATGTTAGCCTTTAGGTTTTTTAAATTGCGATGCCTGTAGCGATTTATTTAATTTTGCGAACCAACTAAAAGCCAAAAAACACTGTTTTAAACGGATTATTTCACGTGGCCAGTGCAGGCAAGTATTTCTTTCGCATGTACAACGATGATGACTTGTTCGTATTCGTCGACAACGATTTAGTTATCAACCACCCGACACTTCACCCGAAGCGAATCTTTTTTGGTTCTAAACTCCTCGCAGATGGCCAGCACTTTTTCGAGATATTCTTCATTGAGGATGATGGAGAAACATCACCGGAATTCACTGTGTCGTATGACAACGTCAACTTCACGCATTCTTCAACCTCTAACAGTTCTTTTAGTGCTGTACAAACACCCATGACTTTGTCGTTATTTATGCTTATCGCATTGCCGAACATCTGGAGGTTTTCGAAACGCGAGCCATAACATTAAGTCCCAACGATCCAGACAAGTCTTTACATTATTAGTGGGCTGGTTAACTTCGGTAAAGCACTCTTTTCTTTACGGCCATAGCACCCTCTGCGGCCGCAGCAACTTTCTTTCCTACTCGCCGGAGCTTACACTTGATGTTTTCGCCTGAGCCAACAATAAACTATGACTAAAATTTACGTGATCCATGAAAACAACGAATGGACAGAGCATCTAGTTGTACGCCTGGATGAATTAGGGCTTGAATATGAATTGTGGCACTTGGATGAAGGTCACATTGACCTTTCACAACCACCGCCAAAAGGTGTGTTTTATAATCGTATCAGTGCTTCATCCCATACACGCGATCACCGATTTGCACCCGAATTTACCGACGCTGTTTTAGCTTGGTTAGAGAAACATGATAGAACCGTAGTCAACGGCAGCCGCGCTTTGCGTTTAGAAGTCAGTAAAGTCAATCAATATATGGCGTTGAACGAAGCGGGTATTGCGACGCCGCGCACAATAGCAGCGCTTGGTAAAACGCACATTCTAGCCGCGGCCAAAACGTTTGCCGGCGAAAGTTTCATTACCAAACACAACCGTGCCGGCAAAGGTCAAGGTGTGTATCTTTTTGAAGATATAGATGCATTGCAAACCTACCTCGACAGCTCTCAGTTTGATTAACCTGTCGATGGTATAACCCTGATTCAGCAATATATTCGTGCGCCTGAGCCATACATCATTCGCCACGAGTTTATCGACGGCAAGTTCTTTTATGCAGTACGCGTAGATACCTCAGAAGGATTTGAACTATGCCCTGCTGATGTGTGCAGTATTGAAGATAAAATGTGCCCGACCGATGGCACAGCTACTACGCCAAAGGCAAAGTTTGAGATTCTAAAGGGTTACCGCCCAGACTTTATTGATACTTATGAGCAGTTTTTAGCAGCCAATCACATCAAAGTAGCTGGTATCGAAGCCATATTAGACGAAAATGGCAACAGCTATGCCTACGACGTTAATACCAATACCAACTATAACTCCAGCGCAGAAGCAATAGCAGGACAATATGCAATGCTTGAACTTGCGCATTATCTGGCTAGGTTGTCGTAGAAATAATAAAGCAATTAAAGAAGGTCGGCGATGATCCATCATCGCCTAGTTACATTTAGAGTAGTGGAGGATAGCGACCTCCAACAACACAATACATAAACTCTCACCATTATGCAAATAATAACTATTATCATTTGCATTTAAGTGTATACTCTCTACTCATCTTTTTTTAAGCAACTTCAATCTGAGAACATGACTTGCTGTTTTTAGGTTGCTTGAATTGGAAAATGTAACGCATGCATAGAGAGAAATTCACGCTTGATGTACTAGAAACAACAGTTAGGTTCGGTTTGCGTCCAAACAGGCCTGACTTAGTCATTGAATATTTAGCAATTATTAAGCAGATCATAAACAACACTAGCTTACAGCCAGAGAAGTTCCGCTTCGCCGCCCGCGCAACTCGTATTATTTACGACACCATTGCCGACCAAAAGCTCGATTGCACCTGGCGCGATGTGTGTTCTGATTATATTTACCTGTGCTTTAGGTTGTTGCACGCCAACACGCTTTTTGAACATCAGTTCTTTCAAATTAGACAATTTAGATATCAGTTCGCTGCGTTGCAAACCCAGATATGAATCGAAACTAAGGAAAACTATGACTACACATCGTATTGAATCCGATAGCATGGGCGACGTAAAAATCCCGATTGAGGCAAACTACGGGGCACAAACACAACGAGCGATTAACAATTTTAAGATCAGCAACCGACCGCTTCCTGAACAATTTATTCGCGCATTAATTACACTGAAAATAGCCACAGCAAATGCCAATTTTAAATTAGATCGGCTAACGCCTAGCGAACATAGACCAATTGTTAATGCGGCAGAACAACTACTAAACGATCAGTCTTTGTTAGCTCATTTCCCAGTTGATGTATTCCAAACAGGTTCGGGCACAAGTTCTAATATGAACGCTAATGAGGTGATTGCAAATCTGGCGAATAAGAATTCTGAACAGATCGCTAGTATTCATCCGAATGACCATGTCAATTTAGGTCAAAGTAGTAATGATGTCATCCCTACTGCTATTCACCTGAGTGCCACGTTAGCTTTACGTGGGCAGCTACTGCCTGCTTTGCAAGAAGTAATAGCATCAATCAAAACACGTGCTGATGAACTTAAATCTGTCACTAAGACTGGCCGCACACACTTAATGGATGCCATGCCCGTTCGAATGGATCAAAGTCTCAATGGATGGATTGCGCAGTTAAGCGCATCGGTTCGAGCTATAGAGCACTGCCTGCCCAGAATATCGGAACTAGCCATCGGCGGGACTGCGGTCGGCACCGGTGTTAACGGTCACGCTGATTTTGCTGCGTTAGTGTGTTCTGAATTAACATCTACGTTCGCTGTTCCTTTCCACCCAGCGGCAAATCATTTTGCATTGCAAAGCTCACAAGACACAGCGGTTGCCGTTTCAGGTGTTTTGAAAACCCTAGCTGTAACAGTCATGAAAATAAGTAACGACCTGCGTTGGATGAACTCAGGCCCCCTTGCCGGTCTGGGAGAGATTCAATTACCCGAACTGCAACCGGGTTCTTCAATCATGCCAGGCAAAGTTAACCCGGTAATACCTGAAGCAACAGCTATGGTATGTGCGCAAGTCATAGGTAATGACACGACAATTACCGTTGCGGGTCAATCGGGTAATTTTGAACTTAACGTAATGCTACCGGTTATTGCTGATAACTTGTTAAGTAGCATTGAGTTGATGAGTAATGCCCTAGTTACCCTCAGAAAATCAGCAATCGATGGTTTTACCGTTAATCAAACGAATATTGACGCAGCGCTCCATCGTAACCCTATTTTAGTGACCGCCCTCAATCCAATAATCGGTTATAGCCGCGCAGCAGAGATAGCGAAAACTGCTTATAAAAGTGGTGAACCAATAATTGATGTAGCAGAGCGAATGACTGAGTTATCACGTCAAAAACTTGAAGAAGCATTAAACCCTCTAAAACTCACACAAGGAGCTTAGTATGGTTACAGATATAGAATTTGGTGCTTGGAAAAAGCACATGCGTGCTGGCAATGATTGCTTCAACAAATATCAAACGTTGACTGCAATCAGCCATTACAACGAAGCAGCCTATCGAGCGCAGCGATTAATCAATACTAGTAGGAATAAATCCGGTGCGATCGCCGCTTTAATTGCAGCATGTCATAACTTGGCTGAGGTTTATCGACGTGCAGAGGAATACGAACTGTGCGAGGAAACGCTCAGAGCCCCGATGCAAACAATCGATCAGTTGTTAATTGACTACACAGAAGACTCATCCACTTATTGTGCGGCACTGCACGGCAAGAACATGGCTTATTGCGCGCTTTTACAGTTTCAGAAGGAGCGGTCCGCTCCATATAAAGTAGCAAGCAATAGAGTACAGCCATTTCAAGTTATCCAACACAATCAAAAACTCAACTAACAGGAACAACAATGCATTTAAAAAAACTAGCGATAATATTAGTTTTGTTACTCTCAATGCCTGCTTTGGCGCACCCCGGTCATGATCATTCACATTGGATGAGCGAATTCTTACACGTAATGTTTTATTTATCTTCGGCGGGTACAGCAGGCGTTATAGCCTATACCGTTCTCAAACGTTTTTTTCGACAAGCTAAATAATCGAGGCAGGGATATGAAAAATACTTTCAATCAGTTTCTCACCAAAAACTTCAATTTAAATGTCGCTGAGGCTCATTGTGATATTCCATGTAAGATCTATGACCCGGCAACTGCGCAAATCGCAGCACTCAGTATTCTGCGTTTCCTTGATATTATTGCCGAAATGGAAACCAAGGAAACGCTGACTTTTGCCGATCATGCGCAATTATCACGACTTGTTCGTGAAAAAGAGATACATGCAGCAAAAGTTAAAGAAGAGGTTCGCATTATATGGGGCGATTACTTTAAAGCTCCGCAGTTCGAACAAGTGCCTGATGTGCACCACTTAGTGCATAGCATTATGCTAAAAGCGTCCGCCTGTAAACAGCACATAAGCCGCCAACCAGCTGAAGAATTGTTAGTGTTAGTTAATCAATTTGCCATAGCGTTTTGGTTAACTAAAGGCGTTGAAACGTTCACTGCAACGTGCCCTTATCCACCGGCTGAACAAGTTGTTTATCCTAAGCTAGATTAATGGCTATCGGCATAAAGCTTTTCAAAGTACAAGGGCGCAGTATGATGCCCGAGTACTTTGAGGATGATATCGTGGTTTGCATGCGCTTGCCTTTTCAGGCATTGCGAAAAGACCAAAACATCGTAATAAAACATCCCTACTATCAGACTATCGTCAAGAAAATTATTGAAGTTCTACCCAGTGGCGATGTGAAAGTAAAAGGTACTGATCCGCAAAGTACACCGACAGAAGCTATCGGTGTAGTTCACCGTGACTGGGTTCTGGGGAAAGTGATACTTCACTTCCCCGCTCACTATTAATACACGCTTTTATTCATCACACGAAATAGTGTCTTGTTTGACATTACAGACTTGAATAAAACGCTCAATCAGTTCAGCAATTTTGCCCTGCTCGTCTTGTGAATCATAAGACTCACTTGTTTCTACATCAGCGGCTCGCTGGAAGAAAGGCATAAACATCCACTCACTATCCACTTGTTTGTGTATTTTAATAGCCTCATGTTGCATCATAAGTTGTTGCCAAACTGACCTAACATCATGCCAATATTTGCTGGTATTCTGCCAATACTCTATGCCCGGACCGAAGTCGTGCTTTATTATCCGCTCATAGCGTGCAATACCGACTTCCCTTGCTAAATATGGCGTTAAAGCATGAGGCTGATGATTATCAGTTAATACCAGCTTGTTGTTATGTTCTTCTTGGACCCAACCAGATGGTAAAACGATGTGACTATTAGTTCCCTCCAGTACATGATAATCGTCGCGAATACTACGCTCCCTGCGTGGTAACGGCCGCGCAGTTAAGCTACTTGTCCATTGTGAGTAATTAGCGTTGTGTTGCCATTTGCCAAACGCTTGATAACGCGGTGAGTCGTCGACCTGATAGACTGATTGTGTCCACTTTCCGCGCATTTGATCTTCAGAATAAGATTGCTTTTGCCAAATATGGTGCCCCCGATACTCAAACAAATCCGTCTGCTCAAACTGCCAGTCTTGCCGCCAGTGTTTCATTACCATTGGTTCACTCAACTCACCTTGAGGTTGTTCAAAAACCATCACCATAATGTGTTGCAAACTGATAAAGTCGCCACTGTCTTCTACTACATAAACGTATTCTGTTCCCCACGACTGGTAGGGTTGAGATGGCGAGTACTCGGCTGTAAATCCCATAGTTTCTAAAAAATCAAAGCTCACCCGGTATGGCCCAGCCATCGCAAGAATTGCCTGCCGGTCTCTTTCAAACTCGGATAGCTCAGGATCTTGGAGTGCAATCCAGCCGGGGTTAGGTTTTGGGTCTAGCTCTATCTCTGCCCCTTTGGACGTTCCCCCTCGCGGTTTCATCCCGCATGCATCGAGCTTACTCCAACTAAAGGTATAACGCCTTTCATCGGTGCACTCTTCGCTGACTTCATTAGAGTATGCTGCGGCTGCACCGATGAAACTAAAATTTGCAATACCGATAACACACGCTACCCATGTAATAATCCCTACACGCTTTTTTAACATGAACACCTCCTTCTTAAGCCACAGTTTCATCTTGTTGAGCACGTGCTTTTTGGGTTAATGCTACCATTGCATATCTAAGCTCGCTGGGCTGCTTTAGCTCTTCTTCATAAGGGACAAATAGAGTTTTCTTACCATTTGATAGATGAAAACCTTCCTGTAATATGCTCAGCATTTTGAGTTCTGCTGTTCCTTGTTTGCCGCTGATATCAGCGTAGATTGCTCGGATAGCATCCATGTGATCATCATGCATATGGTCAATTGAGCCCGGCTCGCTATCACTCATATCAACAAAACTATTGCGCCACGTATCTTCAGCAAACCAATAAATTTCACCAAAACCACCGATGTAGCGAACACGGGTAGTCTTGATTGTATAAAACCTGAAATCATGAGCCTTTATGTAGGCACGCGCTTGCGGAAACAATCGATAGTAACGCTCAATGTCACCATCACTCACAGTATCAGCTTCGGCAAGCCCCAATACGGTCACACGCGCTGACGCTTGTGAATCATCGGCACCGCCGTCATTGATACAAATACTGACCTTAGGGTCGGCTTTCATGTTGCGCGCATGCTGAGCAATGTCTGACGCATAGATCACTAAATTACCATTCCCCAACATCATAAAAGGAGTGACCGAACCAAATGGGTAGCCCGCTACCGAGACACTCAGCGTAGAAAGTATTCCACTGTGTTGTATGCGCATTAGTAAACGCGCGTCACGGATGGCTAAATCAACTTTTTCAGACATATTTCCCTCATAAACTAAATGACACCGTGTTGCGATTTTCGTCGCGTACTAGATGCCCTGAAACGTTAAAACAACTATTGATATTCGCTTCCGTAAAAACGCCATGCTTGTCACCAGCAGCAAGGCATTCGCCGTCACGGAGTAAAATGATTTCATCGCAAAATTTTGCAGCCATATTTAGATCGTGTTCTACCACCACAACTGAGCCACCTGCTGCTACAAAATGCTTGAGATAATGGTAGAGCTTTTGACTCTGATTGATGTCAAGTGCAGAAGCCGGTTCGTCAAGCAAAAGAAGCTTGTTTTGCAGCTGGTTTTCATCTACCAGCTGACTCCATGCTCTAGCTAACTCAACACGTTGATACTCACCACCGGATAGCTCATCGATGTTTTTAAATACTAAAGAGTCTAATACAAGTGTTTGAATGACATCTTGAACATAGCGATCGGCTATGGCTTGATCTTCCCGACGATGTACACGCGCCAACAAAAGGTAATCTAAAACGCTAATGCCAAGCCGGACAATACCCGACTGGGCCATGTAAGCGCGACTTAATGCCAATTCTTGTAAAGACCACTGACGCAAGGATTTCCCTTGATATTCAACACTACCGCTATTAGGCTTCAACCCACCGAGAAGTGTTCGCATAAACGTTGATTTACCAGCGCCATTTGCACCCAATATGGCAGTGATTTTTCTTGGTGAAAAAGACCAAGAGATATCGTGTAGTAAGGTCGAACTACCAATACTGAAACATATGTTTCGACATTCAATCACGGCTAAATTTCCTTTTCTCTCGCAAAATTAACCACAGGAAGAATGGCACACCTAAGGCTGAGGTAAGCAGACCTATCGGCAGTTCAGCAGGTATAATGACAATTCGCGCAGCTACGTCAGCGAAGGTCACAAGCGCTGCCCCAACAAGTACTACGGTTGGAAGTAAAATACGTAATTGAGTACCGGCCAACATTCGGCATATATGCGGAACTACTAGTCCGACAAATCCAACAATTCCGGTAAAGCAGACACTCACCGCAGTAACAATGGCAACTGTGATTAACAATGTTTGTTTTAACCTAGTCACATCTACGCCTTGATATTCAGCGTGTTTTTCACCGATTTGTAATAACATAATGGCATTCGCCTGACGCCAGAAAATCCCTATTGCTACAGCGACAATCGCAGTCGCCAAAAACGCTTTTGGCCAATCAATCCCACTGTAACTGCCCATTTG
The DNA here is from genome assembly GCA_964230255.1 of Alteromonas sp. Taxonomy (GTDB): domain Bacteria; phylum Pseudomonadota; class Gammaproteobacteria; order Enterobacterales; family Alteromonadaceae; genus Alteromonas_E. The sequence continues at coordinate 2,112 of CAXRGW010000042.1, read as the reverse complement.
CCAAAATGTAATCAAGCGCAGCGTATTGTCATCGGCGATAAAAGTGATGAGCCCTAGTAATGTTGCTGCACCAGCATTAATGGCTACACCCGTTAGGATCAATACCAATGTATTCATTGTTTCACGGTAACCCGCGATAACCAGTAACAAGAACAGCGCAATTGCTGCGCCAATAAATGCCATTGTTGGTACGAAAAACAATGACTCCAATGGACTAATGACTATAAATCCAGACAGTAGAATAGCCAGCGACGCAAATAACGCAGCTCCCTGAGCAACGCCTACCAAGCCGGGATCAGCCAGCGGGTTTCTGCACATCGCTTGCAACACTAGGCCACAAATGGCGAGACCAGCCCCTGTGGCCATAGTCATTAGAGCTCGTGGAGCGCGAATCTCCGAAATGACTCTTTGATGTAATTCACTTAGGGAGTCAAACACATTAATGTGAATTGCCCCTTGAGTTAAAGACAACACAAGTGCTGTTGCAAGCAGCGCAGCCAACCAGCCATAAATGAAACGCTGGCGTTGATTATGAATTGCACGCCATTGTGCTATATCAATTTGCATGATTTACCAAAAGGTTATGCGTATGCTCAATCGCTGCCGGCAATCGTGGAGTCAGTCCCAAAAACTGCAGTGAGTCTACTTTGTGCAATTGGCAACCATTTTTGCTTGCCCAAATAGCAAGCTGTGGATCTGCGCATAAGTCTTCAACACTTGTATCACCGGTGGTGTGACTAGCGAGTAGTATAATGTCTGGCTTGGCATTCGCTAATACCTCAGCTGAAACGGATTTGAATCCTTCCAAACTCGAAAATGGATTAACCAAAGCCAGTTGGTCAAAAATGAGTTGTGGAGTAGTATTTTCGCCGGCAGCCACTAAACCACGCTCACCTGCCGACATTAAAAAAACAGCGCTCTTTCCTGCTACAGAAGACAATTCATCGATTGATTGAAGCGCTCCGCGGATTTGAGAAATTAACTGTTCACCTTGATCAACTTTATGTGTTGCATTCGCTACTTCTTCGATCGTTATGTATAAGCCTTCAATAGACTTAGGGTTATTGATTACCGTAATATCAAGTCCCAAGCTTTCAGCTTGATTCAACACTGCCTGTGGGCCTGCGCCATTTAGCAACAACAAGCGTTGAGGCTCAACTGACAACAATCCTTCAACATTTAAAGCGCGATAGTATCCAACGTTTGGCAATTCTTGAGCTGCCAACGGATAAACGCTACTACTATCAACACCGACAAGCTGATCGTCGGCACCTAGTGCAAATATAATTTCAGTTAAGCTCCCTCCTGCAGACACCAGCTTTTCAGCACCAACAGACAAGCTACAACACGCAAAACACAAAATGAAAAAACGGCGCACTCCGACCTCCTAAAATATTTATTGCAAATGATAACTATTATCATTAGCATTGTCACCTCAAATTTTAACGTAATCTTATTAGGAAGAAAATAATGAAGTTGACCCCCGTTGCAGGATCTGTTCGCCGAGTACTGCCCGGCCTAGCGGTAATCGCCGCTACATTGGCGCCAAGTGCATACGCGGCAGACGCCGCTGAGGCCGATATTGACTTTGAAACGGTTGTAGTATCAGCTACTCGCTCACAACGAGAAATCAATGAAATAGCTGCAAACATTACGAGCATTGATGCCGAGCGCGTTGACGCAATCGCGGCAAGTGACATCCGAGAGTTACTTCGCTATGAGCCTGGTGTATCGGTTGAAGGTAGTGGCCGTTACGGTTTATCTGATATCAATATTCGCGGTATCAATGGCGATCGCGTGCTGATTCTACTTGACGGTGTCCCTGTAGCAGACGGCTTCAGTTTTGGTCCTAACCTATCAGCACGCCGCGACTTCATTGATGTTGATTTGATCAAACAAGTCGATGTAATCCGCGGACCAGCATCAACATTATACGGGAGTGATGCAATTGGTGGTGTAGTTGCGTTTATCAGTAAAGACCCTAGCGATTTAGTTGCAGACGGTGCCTCTTTTGCTGGTCGCGCTAAAGTGGGTTATATATCGCAGGCAAGTGAGTCTTTTATCAATGCTCAATTGGCTGGTGTTTCGGGGGATTGGCAATGGCTGCTTAAC